>DASUNJ010000792.1:0-4957 GCA_036277235.1 Thermoanaerobaculia bacterium
TACATAGCTGCTCCGGCGCGTCAAGGCAGCTCTGCGCCCGCGGTGGCGAGAGTGTGATAGGGTCTGGGAAGGCTGATCGTCGCAGGAGGTAAAGAACATGGCCTCCCAGCCAGCAGCAGACAGCCAACCGGCCCTGGAATCCATCCGCACCGGCCTCACGCCGGCGACCCTGCAGCGCGCCGTGCTCGACAACCTGATGTATCTGCAGGCACGCATTCCGCAGATCGCCACGCCGCACGACTGGTACATGGCGCTCGCCTACAGCGTGCGCGACCGCCTGTTGGCGCGCTGGGTGGGAACGGCCGAGACCTATGCCGCGCGCGACGTGAAAGTCGCCTGCTACCTGTCCGCCGAGTTCCTGATCGGCCCGCAGCTCGGCAACAACCTGATGAGCCTCGGCATCGAGAACGCCGCGCGCGAAGCCATGCGCGCGCTCGGCCAGGACCTCGACGCCCTGCTCGCGATCGAGGAGGAGCCGGGTCTGGGCAACGGCGGGCTGGGACGGCTGGCTGCGTGCTACATGGATTCGCTCGCCGCTCTGGAAATCCCGGCGATCGGCTACGGCATCCGCTACGAGTTCGGCATCTTCGATCAGGAAATCCGCGACGGCCGGCAGGTCGAGGTCACCGACAAATGGCTGCAGAAAGGCAACCCGTGGGAGATCGTGCGGCCGGACATGTGCTATTACGTGAGCCTCGGCGGGCACACCGAAAGTCATGTGGACGCCACGGGCCGCTTCTGCGTGCGCTGGCGGCCCGCCAATCAGGTGAAGGGGGTGGCCTGCGATACGCCGGTCCTCGGCTACCTCGCCGGTACCTGCATCACGTTGCGGCTGTGGAAGAGCGAAGCGGTCGAGTCCTTCGACTTCGAAGACTTCAACGCCGGCGACTACTACGGCGCGGTGCACGAGAAGGTCGTTTCCGAGACGCTCTCCAAAGTCCTCTACCCGAACGACGAGCCGGAGCTCGGCAAGCGCCTGCGGCTGGCGCAGCAGTATTTCTTCGTCTCGTGCTCCCTGCAGGACATGCTGCGACTCATGGACCTGATGGGCGAGCCGGCGACACGCCTGCCGGATCTGTTCGCGGCGCAGCTCAACGACACCCATCCATCGGTGGCTGTCGCCGAGCTGATGCGCCTGCTGGTGGACGAGCGCCAGATCCCTTGGGAGCAGGCCTGGGACATCACGCAGCGCACGCTGGCCTACACGAATCACACGCTCCTGCCGGAGGCGCTCGAGACCTGGGGTCTGCCGCTGTTTCGCAACCTGCTGCCGCGCCCGCTGGAGATCATCTACGAGATCAACCGCCGCTTCCTGGAGGAGGTGGCGCAGCGCTTTCCAGGCGACGGCGAGCGCCTTGCGCGCATGTCGCTCATCGATGAGAGCGGCGAGAAGCGCGTGCGCATGGCATATCTGGCGACCGTCGGATCGCATGCCGTGAACGGCGTCGCGGCGTTGCACACGACGCTCCTGAAGCAGACGACGCTGCGTGACTTCGCCGAGATGTGGCCCGAGCGCTTCCTCAACGTGACCAACGGCGTGACGCCGCGCCGGTTCGTGATGCTGAGCAATCCGGGCCTGGTGGAGCTGCTCGACGACACGGTGGGAGACGGCTGGATCACGGACCCGAGCCGGCTCGAAGGCCTGGAAGCGCACGCGGCCGACTCCGCGTTCCAGGAACGCTGGCGCCGCATCAAGCGCCGCAACAAGGAAGCGCTCGCGAATGCAATCCGCTCCCGCACGGGCGTGGCAGTGGACCCCGACGCGCTGTTCGACATCCAGGTCAAGCGCATCCACGAGTACAAGCGGCAGCACCTGAACGTGCTGCACATCATCACGCTGTATCACCGCCTCCTCGACAACCCGGACCTGGACATCGCACCGCGCTGTTTCATCTTCGGCGGCAAGGCGGCTCCGGGCTACGCCATGGCCAAGCTGATCATCGCCCTGGCCAATGGCGTGGCGAAGGTGCTGAACGAAGATCCCAGGGTGCGAGGGCGCCTGAAGGTCGTCTTCTTCCCGGACTTCAACGTGAAGAACGCACAGCCCATCTACCCCGCAGGCGATCTCTCCGAGCAGATCTCCACCGCCGGCAAGGAAGCCTCGGGGACCGGCAACATGAAGTTCATGATGAATGGCGCGCTGACCATCGGTACCCTGGACGGCGCCAACGTCGAAATCCGCGAGGACGCGGGTGCGGACAACTTCTTCCTGTTCGGGCTCACCGCCGAGGAGGTGGAACGGGTCAAACGCGAGGGCTACCGGCCGTCTGCTTGCGTCGACGCAAACGGAGAGCTGCGCGAAGCGATGGACGCGATCGCGGGCGGCCGTTTTTCAGGCGGCGACCGCGAGGCGTTCCGCCCGCTCGTCGACAACCTCCTGCACCACGATCCTTTTCTCGTGCTCGCGGACTATGCCGACTATGTGGCCTGCCAGGAACGCGTGAACGCGGCCTGGAAAGAGCCCGCCAACTGGACGCGCATGTCGATCCTCAACACCGCGCGCTCCGGGAAGTTCTCGTCCGACCGGTCGATCCGAGAGTACTGCGAGCTGATCTGGAACGTGCAGCCGGTGCCTGTCGAGCCTCATTGATCCTCAGCGCTCGGCAGGCGCTCCGAAGAAGACGCGAACGAACTCGAAATCCTCCCGAGAAAGAACCGACATCGGACCACCTGGCCCGTCCTGCCCTCCAGGGCTCCCACCGCCCCTTCCGGCGAGATCTCTCATTCCTGGAGGGCGGTCAGCTCCCTTTGGGAGCGGATCGATCCGCCACGAAGGGCGCCGGGCGCCCTCCCGGGCGGTGTGCTGTATTCCTGGAGGGCGCTCAGCGCCCTCTGGGGCGAAGTGGTCGCGCCCGAGGGGCAGGTCTCCCATTCCTGGAGGGCGCTGAGCGCCCTCTGAGGCGGAACGGTCGCGTCCGAGGGGCAGGTCTCGTAATCCTGGAGGGCGCTGACTGCCCTCCAGGAGCGAGCCACTCCGCCCTGAAGGGCGCCGAGCGCCCTCTGTGGAGGAGCGCCATGTTCCTGGAGGACGGTCAGCGCCCTCTGGAGCGGATCGATCCGCCCTGGAGGGCACCGGGCGCCCTTTTGGGCGGAGTCGCCCGTGGCTCGGGCGGGGATGACGCGCGGAAGCCACGCTCCTTCTGGGCGTCCTACCAGGAGTTCCGCCGGAAGTTCGGCGACCTCGAGGTCGAGACGCAGGACGCCTTCACCGATGTCCGGGATCCCTCGCCCGGGCGCGACTTTTCCTGGTGATGGCCCCCCTCAACACCTGAACACCTGCCAAACAGATGTGCCCCTTGCGGGCGTCGGCGCGTAGACCCGGGTTTCAACCGGTTTCAATCCGGGGCGGGCTCTGCGAAGGCCGCCTTGAGCCATTCCTGCGTCGGCATCAGCTGCGTCTCCGCAGGTAGCCTCCCGGATTGAACGTCATGAAGAACTTCTCGCACTGATCGTCGGCATAGAACTCGGGATGTTCGGCCAGAAATTTGCGCACCGCCTGGCGCGGCCCGTCACCATCGGTATCCTCCATGACGAACCAGCTGTCCGGCGTCACGAGGTCGTGATACAGCGCCAGCTCGTTGTAGGTGTGCTCCGTCGAGTGATCCGAGTCCGCGAACACCAGCACGGACTTCTTGCTGCTCGCCACATTGTGCACTTTCTCGACGATCGCTGGATCGGTGGAGCTGCCGTGCAAGTACGTGATGCGCGGGTGTTCCGGGCGGATCCTGACCGGAAACGGCGCCGCGGCGGCGTAGCTCTCGACGTGCGGTTGAAACTGGTCGCTGTCGAGGATGTCCACGGTGACGACCTGCGAGTCGCTATCGGCGTCCATCAAATCGAGCATCTGCGCCATGAAGAACGCCGAGCCGCCGGCCCACGTGCCCAGCTCGACGATCAGCTGCGGGCGTACCAGCCAGAGCAACTCCTGGTAAATCCACAAGTCGAGCGGGCATTTGAGCGTCGGCACGCCCTGCCAGAACGTCCATCGCCAGGTGTTGGAGTGCCAGTAAAGACTGTGAAACTGCTCGGCAACCGGATGCATTGGGCCTCCTGAGTGTCGTCGCCAGCGGTCAGGCCGCCGGCGCATGAGATGCCGAAGAGAGCCAGAAACGTCAATCTCCGTCCCATCAGACGGCCATTCCTAGCCCTGCGCCGCCGCCATAGTACAATCCGTCATGCTACACCTCCGCATCAAGCAGCACCCCATCGCAGAAGGCCGCCACCGGGTGGACCTCGATCTCACCGGCGACGGAGCCCCGCGCGCGGCCACCGCCGAGCTCGCCTTCGGCCTCTCGCCGCAAGATGAAGAGGATCTGCGCTGGTATCTGGAAGACTTCCTCCAATACCCCCAGGAGCCGGCGCCGACGATCGCGCGGCGGGTCGAAGGGCGGATGTCCGAGATGGGGACGAAGCTGTTCGAGGTGGTGTTCCAGGCGAACAACGACACCCGGAAGATCTGGAGCCGGATGGAGGAGCGCCTGCCGGAGACCCGCATCGAGATCGTCACCGGTGTCACCGAGGCGGCCACGATCCCTTGGGAGCTGCTGCGGGAACCGACGGCCGATGCTGCCCTGGCCTTGACCGCACATTCCTTCGTCCGCGCGCAGCCCAACACGGCCCGCGCTCCCCGCCTGCCGGCTATAGAAACAGGGAAGATCCGCATCCTGCTGGTGCTCTGCCGGCCGCGGGGAGGCAAGGACGTGCCGTTCCGCTCGGTGGCAAGCCAGCTCCTCCGCGGGCTCAGCGAGGCCAACCGCGAAGCCTACGACCTCGACGTCCTGCGACCGCCCACCTTCGAGCAACTCGGGAAGACGCTCCGCGAGGCGTACCGGGACGGCCAGCCCTACCACGTGGTCCACTTCGACGGCCACGGCACCTACATGGAGGTCGAGGAGCCTGGAGCGCTCAGGGCTCTCCTCGGTCGTCTCACCCCGGTCGTCCTCGCCGGACCGCGCCA
>DASUNJ010000793.1:0-25599 GCA_036277235.1 Thermoanaerobaculia bacterium
CACCCGCAGGCCCGCGATCTCCTCGGTCTCCAGAGGTTGGACGCGCCGGAGCTGCCGGATGCCGGTGAGGACGCCTTGCAGGCGGCCGAGGATGAGGACCGGCCTGCGGACACGCGATGTTTTCCAGCCGGCGGCGGCTTCGAGGCCGTCCAGCACCAGGTCGAACCGGCCTCGCAGATCGTCCAGGACATGGTCTCCATCGAGGCTCACGCGATGCCCGGCATGGAGCGCGGCGGCGGTTCCTCCCACTAGCACGGCGCCCGGCACCAGCGCCTGGAGATGGCGCTCGGCTGCCAGCAGACGTTCCCAATCCTGCAGCGATTCCTCCGTCATGCGACAAGGATAGCGCGGTCACCCGGCCGTGGCGCCGTGATCCGGCGGTGATGCCGGTCAGGCAAGCAGGAGGGGGATCTGCCGAGCCGAGGTTGGAGTGAAAAGAAGGAGGGATCGGAAAACGTCCTTGTGTTCCTCCGGACTCGCCTGTGGCTGTGCATAGAGCGCTGCTACGAGATCTCTCCACCGGAGCAACTCCCGCTGCAGGTTCCGCTTCCGTTGAACTTCCACGGTGAGGTCGACCAGCCGGAGGATCCGCTCATAGGATCGCTGCCGGCTCGCAGAGTCCCCAGATCCCATGAGCTTCGCGGCCCTGTTCATCTCGTTCCCGATCATCAGAATCTGCTGGTCGAGGTTGAAGGTTGCCCATCGCTCGGGCGACAAGGAGGAGTGCTGGCTCACTGGAGGGGCTCCACCGAAGGTTCAATCCTTCGATCGAGGATCACGATGTCAGCGGGGTCTTCCGTCATGCGCAGAGGACACTAACCCGTTTCAGGGCTACCGTCCACCTCCCGAGCAGCGGAGAGGTGCGGGACGACGTCCTCCCCTTCCGATGCTCGGGGCGAATCGTCCGCCCCCGCCGGCTGGAGCTCGCCGGAGAGGGGCACGCCCTCCAGCTTTGTCTTGTGCCTCCGAGCATCATTCCCGAGAGCCCGTGTACCCTATCCGGGCGGAGCCGCGAACGGAGAAGAAGCTCGCGGAGTCACGCTCCCCTCTCCCGGGGGTCCGGGCGTGCGGCTGGGAGAGGGGCCGGGGTGAGGGCCTATGCGCCACGGATATACGCGATCAAGCCGCGAGTCTTCTCAATCTCATTCGCAGCCCCCGCCTCGTAGGGTTCGAAACCCCGCAGTGCCGCCTCGGCGTACTCTAAGGCATCAGCCCGGCGCCCGGCGCGGAGAAGGGTAAGCGCCACATTGAAGCGGGTCATAGCGGCGCCGTAGAGATCGCCCTGAGCCTCTGCATGATGAATTGCCTCCCGGAAGTGTTGCACCGAGCGGTCGAGGTGCCCTGCATCGCCGAAGATCGCACCAAGCTGGTTGTGGGCCACGGCCAGATCGTCAACTGCATCCACCGGAAGAAGCTCGAGAGCTTCCTGGTAGCGCCTTACCGCTTCGTTGAGATGCAGGAGAAGCTCTTCCTCGGGCCGCTCTGCAGTTCGGGCGTCGAGGAAACGCGCGTAGGCAACAGATCCCAACTGCGCCATGCATCGACCACGTCCCATCCGGTCGCGCTCGTCGCGCAGATCCAGGCTTCTCCGGTACCAGCCTTCGGCCTGATGGAGGTCGCGGAGAGCAGGCAGATAGTTGAAGGCATGCCCAAGGTTGAGCGCACAAACCGCCGCCTCGACCCGGTAGGCGAATCGCTCGTAGAGTTCAAGGGCCTCCTCGTAGACCGGAACGCACTCCGCCCGTCCCGACTCCCGGCGGATATGGCCAAGTGCTTCCAAAGAGACCGCAAGCGTCCGAATAGTTTGCCGCTCCTCGTCCTCCATTTCTCCCGCCGGTCGGGCCAAAGCAGGAGCGGCACGCTGGCGGTCCCAGTCCATGCAAACCGTCTGCAATCGTTCGGCCTCGGTCCACTGCCTCTCCTCTTGGGCGAGCAGCACGCGGTACTCCGTGACGAGGCTCCATCTCTCTTCCTGCCTTGGCAAGGGCCCGTCGCTCTTGGGATCGATAAAATCTGGCACGATCTCTTCAACCAGCCGCTTCCACTCCGCCCGCCGGCCGGTGTGACCGTAGAGCTGCCGGAGCCCCTGCATGGCGTAGATCACTGGGTCCCACCAACCGTGGGTGCGCGCTAGGCGGCGGGCGTGGAGAAGGTTCGCCTCCTCGGCCCGCAGGGCGCCGATGACATCGCGGTTTCCGTGCTGGTACTCGGCCCAGTAGTAGTTCCCCAACTCACCAACGGCCTCGACGAACGCCCACACGGCCGTGACATCTCCGGCCGGGTGGCACCGCTCGAAGAGGCTCTTGAAGAACCAGGGGAGGGCGGGGTGAATCCCGTAGTACCCGCCGCCGTGCGTGGCCAGCAGCCCCACCTCCGCGGCGCGGTCGAGGAGGGCAATGCCCTCCTCCCGGGTCAGGCCCCGCACCTCGGGCAGGCACCACGGAGCCTCGGGGTTGCCCATGACGCGCAGCACCTCCACGTCCACGAACCCCTGGAACAGGTGGAGGAGGGCGAGCTTCTTTCGCTCCTCCTCGGAGAAGGCCTGCTCGAACCCATAGGCGAGCGAGGCGCCGAGGAAGCGGGAGCGCCCCTCGTTGATTTCATCGGAGAAGTCGGCCTCGCCGGAACGGAGGCGAGCGACGAAGGCCTCGATCTCTTCTTTGATCTTGAGCTTCTTGCGCAGCGCCTGGCCGGCGAGGACGGTGAGCGTGAGCGGGTTGCCCTGGGCGAAGGCGAGGAGGGGGCGCCAGTCCTCGACATCCGCGAGCTTGCGGCCGTGCCGTTCGGCTAGGGCGCGGACGAGCTGGAGACTCTCCGTCATCGGCATGGGCGGCACCTGGATACGCACGGGCAGGTTCCCCAGCCAAGGGTCCTCGTCGCGGCGCGAGGTCAGTAGGACCTTTGCTTTCGTCCCCCGCAGGTCGCGGAGAAAGCCGAGCAGCTCCGCCTGCTCCTCCGCGCTCCAGGCCGACTGCGTTCCGGTCGGAAATCCGGTCACCGGCTCGACGTTGTCCCAGATCCACAGGACCGGCACCTGGGAGAGGACCTGGAGCGCCACTTGCCGCCGATTCGAATCGTCGAGCGCCAACCAGTGGATGCCGGCATTCTCCAGGGCCGGCCCGAAGACCTGGCCGATGCGATCCAGCACGCGGGGCAGGGGGAGGTAGCGTTCGAAGGTGGTGAAGAGGACAGGACCGTCGACGCCGCCGGTCAGGGAGTACCAACGGGCGAACTCGGCGGCGGTGGTGGTCTTGCCGCTGCCGGCATAGGCGTGAAGGAGGACGATCGGGGCCTTGTCGAACGCGCGGTCGAGGGCGAGGAGCGTCTCGTCCCGGCCGAAGAAGCCGGCGTCGGGCGGCGGCGGCAGGCTGGGGTCGAGGCTGCCGGCCGCCGAAGCCGCGGCTCCGGCCTCGACATGGATCGTCAGGTTGCCGTCGTCCTTGGCCTTGGGGAACACCTGCAGCGGCGCGGCCTCGTAGACGACGGGGACGGTCCAGTCCTGGAGCGGTAGGGGGGCATGGACCACCTCGCGCAGCGGGTTGTCGGAGAGGTTCTTGCGCGCCAGCGTCACCGCTTCGCCCAGCACGGCGCCGCGGGCGAGCGAGGCGTAGAGCTCGGCCGCGAGGCGGGCGGCGGTCACCACGTAGACGTTGTAGCGCATGGCCACCACTCCGGCCACACCCTGGTCCATCACCTCCTGCGCCAGCGAGCCGAAGGCCCGGACCTTGGAGTGCGGATCCTCCGCGGCCGGCTTTGGGGATGGCTCGGTATGCGCTGAGCGGCAGGCGTTGAGGACGAGAACGGGCACCCCGGTATCCGCAAGGAGCTTGCCCAGCGAGGTGCCGTCCACGAGATCGCCCTTGTCCTCGAGCTGCGGGTTCTCGAACCAGAGATAGCCGTGCTTGCCCTCCCGCTGTCCGGCGAGGACGATCGAGGTGAGCCGCCCCAGGAGAGCTCCGAGAGCCCCGGGACTCTTGATCTCCGTGAAGGTGCCGTGGCCGTCGAAGTGGACCACATGGTAAGGCTCGGCCCTCCGGTGCGCCTCGCGGAGCACCTTCCCGAGCTGTTCGAACGTGGGCGGACGCAGGAGGTCGAGGTCGTAGGCTTCGCGGTTGGCCTCGCTCAAGCCGCGGAGGAGCTGGCTTGCCACCGAGCGGAACGGCACGTCCTTCTCTCCCCGCGGCCGGCAGAGGACGAGGAGGATGCGGATCTTCCCCTTCTTCCGAGCCGGCGGGCGTGGCGCGCGGGCCGCGTCGGGCTGAGCGCGCACGAAGGAATGGGCTGTGAGCGCCAGGACGGCCTCCGCGCTCGGCTCCCGCAGCAGTTCCCAGGGGATGGTGGCGGCCTCGGTCACGCCGGTGACGATCTCGATGCGGGTCTCCGGCAGGCGCTCCTCCACCTTGCTCCAGATCCTTCGCGAGTCGTCGCTCGCCTGGAACACCGCCTGGAACAGCTCGGTGCCCACCTCCGCCATCCGCCCCTCGACCCGGCGCGCGATCGTGGGCGCCGGCTCCTGGGGGTACTGGAGGAAGTCCTCCAGATACCAGCGCAGGTCCTCCTCGTCCTGAGGCGAGAGGCTGAAGGCGAAGGTGGACTTGGCCGTGCGGCGGGCGCCGTCGCCTTCGAGGGCGACTTCCACCCGGTGGCGGCCCTCTTCGAGAGGGTGCTGCTGGATTCGCAGTTGGAGCATGCCCGCTTCTCCCAGGTCCGGGAACGCGAAGCTCGCGCCCCAGGTTGAGAGACACCGGGCAGGGGAGGTTTGTTGAGGCCCGCCCGCCCTTCCTTGACACCCCCCGGTCCTCGGATACAATACGCCCGCCCAAAGGGACTTAGCGCGCTCAGGAGGTGAAGGGAGTCCATGGAGAGCTACCTGCCCATCCTCGTTTTCACGCTTGTGGCGATCGGCTTTCTGGCCGTGACCCTGATCGCGGCGCGTCTCCTCCGCCATGTCGGCAGCCCGACCACGAACCGCGACCCCTATGAGTGCGGCAACGAGCCGGAGACCTTCGCCCACGACCACCGGTTCTCGATCCGGTACTACCTGATCGCGGTCCTCTTCGTCATCTTCGACGTCGAAACCGTGTTCCTGTTCCCCTGGGCGGTCATGTTCGACAAGCTCCTGCTCTTCGGCTTCATCGAGATGATGATCTTCCTCGTCATCCTCATCATCGGGTACGTCTACATCTGGAACCGGGGGGCGCTCAAATGGGCCTGATGGACGGCAACGAGGCCAACGTCCTCACCACCACCTACGACAAGATCTTCAACTGGGCCCGGCGCTCCGCGATCTGGCCCATGCAGTTCGGCCTGGCCTGCTGCGCCATCGAGATGATGGCCGTGCTCGATCCGCGCCACGACATGTCCCGCTTCGGCGCCGAGGTCTTCCGCGCCACGCCCCGCCAGAGCGACCTCATGATCGTCGCCGGCACGGTCACCGAGAAGATGGCGCCCATCGTCCGCCGCCTCTGGGACCAGATGCCCGAGCCCAAGTGGGCCCTTGCCATGGGCGCCTGCGCCACCTGCGGCGGTCCGTACCGCACCTATGCCGTCACCCAGGGAGTCGACCGTGTCATCCCGGTCGACGTCTACGTGCCCGGCTGCCCGCCGCGGCCTGAAGCCCTGATGTGGGGCCTCCTCCACCTGCAACGCAAGATCGACCGCATGAGCCGCTCCCGCCAGACCACCTCGGAGACTCCTGTAATTGCCGGGGAGGGCCGCGCGTGAGCGACGAGCAGGACAAGGCTCCCCCCGAAGGCGAGGCAACCCAGCCAGCTCCCCCGTCGGAAGAAGCCGCCATCCAGAAGGAGGCTGCCGAAGCCAAGGTCGACGCGGTCAATGCCGCGGCTGGAAGCGAGGCCAAAGCCGGCGACGTCCAGCAGCCGGCTGACATCGCGCAGACGGCTCCCGCCCCCGGAGAAAAAAAGCCGCTCTCCGACGAGGAGAAGGCGGCGCTCAAGGCCGCCGCGCTGGAAAAGGCTGCCGCCGCGAAAGCTGCGAAGGCTGCTGGTGGAGCGGCTGCCCCCGCGGGCGACAAGCCGGCTGCCGCGGCCAAGCCCAAGCACGAAGAGGACCCGAACAAGCCGGTCTGGGAGAAGGACCCCGTCGCTCCCGAGTGGCAGGACGGCTCCTCCGATCCGCTGACGGTTGCGATCAAGGAGGAGCTCGGGGACGTCATCGAGTCGGCGCGCAGCTTCGCGGGCGACCTGACGTTCCAGGTGCGGCTCGACGCCATCGCCCAGGTGGCCGCCTCGCTCAAGAACCGGCACCAGTTCACCTACCTGATCGACATCTGCGGCGCCGACTACCCCAAGCGGGAGCCGCGCTTCGACGTGGTCTACCACCTGCACAGCTTCGAAACGAACCGGCGCATCCGCCTGAAGGTGTCCACGGACGAGGGCACTCCGGTGCCGACCGTGTGCGGCGTCTGGCGCGCGGCCAACTGGTGCGAGCGCGAGGCCTACGACATGTTCGGCGTCCGCTTCGAGGGGCACCCGGACCTGACTCGCATCCTCCTCTGGGAAGGGTTCAACGGTTTCCCGCTGCGCAAGGACTTCCCCGTAGAGGGGATCGACACCGGCAGCGCCATCTACCCCGAGTACTACCAGGAGACGGCCGGCCCGGTCGCGGGAACCGGCACCGGCTGGAAGCCGGCCAAACCGCCGGAGCCTCCGGCGGCGCCGGCGACGGGCACTCCTCCGACCGGCACGACTCCGGAGCCCAGCTAATGACTGAGCCGATTCAAGGTCCGTTCGCTCCGGCCGAGACGCTGATGACCGACGCCCTCTTCGCCAAGGGCGAGGAGATGGAGCTCAACTTCGGCCCCCAGCACCCGTCCACCCACGGCGTGCTGCGCCTCAAGCTCAAGGTCGACGGCGAGCGCATCACCTATTGCTACCCGATCATCGGCTATCTCCACCGCGGCACCGAGAAGCTCTTCGAGCTCCACCCGTTCTTCCAGAACGTCCCCCACACCGACCGCATGGACTACGTGGCCGCGGCCACCAACAACCTCGCGTACGTCGGAGCGGTGGAGAAGCTGGTCGGGCTCGTGATCCCGCCGCGGGCGCGCTACATCCGGACCATCCTCTGCGAGCTGCAGCGCATCTCCTCGCACCTGCTCTGGCTCGCCACCCATGCGATCGACATCGGCGCCATGACGCCGTTCTTCTACTGCTTCCGCGAGCGCGAGCTGGTCCTCGACCTCTTCGAGCAGTTCTGCGGCGCGCGGCTGACGCTCAACTGCATGCGTCCCGGCGGACTGCCGCACGACCTCCCTGTGGGTTGGACCGACACGTGCCGCGAGCTCGTCGAGCTGTTCCCGGCCGCGGTGGACGAGTACGAGGGGCTGCTCACCAACAACCGCATCTGGAAGCAGCGCACCGTCGGCATCGGCGTGCTGCCTCCCGACGTGGCCATCGACTACGGCATCACCGGCCCGATGCTGCGCGGCAGCGGCATCGGCTGGGACATGCGCAAGGCCATGCCCTACGAGGCGTACGGCGAGGTCGAGTTCGACGTGCCGGTGCGCCACAACGGCGACACCTACGACCGCTACCTCGTGCGCATGGAGGAGATGCGGCAGTCGAACCGCATCATCGCCCAGTGCCTGGACAAGCTCCCCGAAGGGCCGATCATGGCCAAGCGGCAGCGCGTGTTGAAGGCCGGCAAGGAGACCGAGGTCTACCACGGCATCGAGGGTCCCAAGGGCGAGATCGGCTTCTACATCGTCGGCGACGGTACCCCCAACCCGTACCGCTGCCACGTCCGGGCGCCCTCGTTCATCAATCTGCAATCGTTGCCCGAGCTGACCAAGGGCTACCTGCTCGCCGATCTCGTGGCGCTGATCGGCACCACCGACATCGTGCTCGGGGAGGTCGACCGCTGATGGATGGGATCCGCGAGGCACTCGGCGACACGCTGTTCTACGGCGCCTTCTCGCCGGCCCTGAAGATCATGGTCCTGCTCTTTCTGGGGGTCCTGCCGGTCATCACTTACCTGGTGCTGGCCGAGCGCAAGATCCTGGGCTACATGCAGGCCCGCGTCGGTCCGAACCGCGTCGGCCCCTGGGGCATCCTGCAGCCCATCGCCGACGTGATGAAGCTGCTGGTCAAGGGGGACAACATCCCCAACCAGGCGGTCAAGTGGGCGTTCGTCCTCGCTCCCTGCCTGGTGGTGGGGCCGGCGTTCATCATCTTCGCGGTCGTCCCCTTCGGTCCCCCCGGCGAGGGCGGCGACCTGAGCTGGTTCATCACCGACGTCAACGCGGGCGTGCTCTTCGTGATCGCCCTGGCCACGATCGGCGTCTACGGCCTGATCCTCGGCGGCTGGTCGTCGAACAACAAGTTCTCGCTGATGGGCGGCCTGCGCTCGGCCGCGCAGATGATCTCCTACGAGGTGCCGCAGGGCCTGTCCCTGGTCGGCGTCCTGATCCTCTCCGGCACCATGTCCCTGGTCGGGATCGTGGAGGCGCAGCGGGACATGGGGGTCTGGTTCATCGTCCCGCAGCTCGTCGGCTTCTTCATCTACCTGGTGGCGGGCGTGGCCGAGTCGAACCGCAACCCGTTCGACCTGCCCGAGGCCGAGTCCGAGCTGGTGGCCGGCTTCCACACCGAGTACAGCGGCATGCGCTTCGCCCTGTTCTTCCTGGGCGAGTACGCGAACATGATCGTGATCTCGGCCCTGGCCGTGACGCTGTTCCTTGGCGGCTGGCTCGCCCCGTTTCCGAACGTGGAGTGGCTCGACTTCCTCGACGTCGTGCCGGGGCCGATCTGGTTCGTGCTCAAGGTGTTCTTCTTCCTGTTCGTCTACATCTGGTTCCGCGGCACGTTCCCGCGCTACCGCTTCGACCAGCTCATGGACCTGGGCTGGAAGTGGATGATCCCGCTCGCGCTCGCGAACCTCGCGATCACCGCCGCGATCCGGCTCTGGCTCATCTATCCGAGGTGACGACTCCTATGTCTGCCATCAAGCGATTCTTCGACAAGATCGTGCTCTTCGACCTGTTTGCGGGCCTCACGATCACCGGCAAGAACATGTTCAAGAAGAAGGTGACGATCCAGTATCCGGAAGAGCGCTGGGAGCCCGCGCACCGGTTCCGCGGCATGTTCCGCCTGGACGAGGACCGGTGCATCAAGTGCACCATCTGCGCCAAGGACTGCCCGATCGACATCATCTACATCGACTGGCACCAGGAGGTGAACCCGGAGACGAACAAGAAGGAGAAGGTCCTGGACCGGTTCGACATCGACGTGCAGCGCTGCATGTTCTGTGGCCTGTGCGAGGAGGGCTGCCCGACCGATCCCAAGTCGATCTGGCTCACGACCAAGACCTACGAGCTCGCCTCCTACGACCGCTGGTCGAACCTGTACGTGGACATGGACGAGCTGCAGGATTGGAAGGTGCGGCCGGCCTACACGGACGAGGAGATTGCGTGAAGGCCCCTCACCCCCGTCCCCTCTCCCATCGCCCTCCCCCCGGCCGGGAGAGGGGCGCCCCCTCCCGCTCATTTTTCCGGTTCCCCCTCTCCCGGTGGCAGGGAGGGCGATGGGAGAGGGGGCCAGTGGGTGAGGGGCTCCGGCCGAGCGAGGTGTTCTCATGGAAGCTCTAGTCGCGAACGGTCCTTCGATCCTCTTCTACGTGTTCGGCGCGCTGGCCGTGATCTCGGCTCTCGGCGTGGTCACGATGAGGAACCCGATGTACGGCGCGATCTCGCTGCTGTGCTCGTTCCTGTGCGTGGCGGTCCTCTTCCTGCTGCGGCACGCGGAGTTCGTGGCGATCGTTCAGATTTTCGTCTACGGCGGCGGGATCATGGTGCTGTTCCTGTTCGTCATCATGCTCATCAATCTCCACCGGCTGCCCGAGGTGAAGAAGTTCGCGGGCCAGTCGCCGGTGGTGATCCTGCTGGCGGTCCTGCTGATGGGCTTCTTCGGCTGGTTCTTCCTGCAGGCGGACCTCGGACCGGGCTTCACGCGGCCGGAGGTCTTCACGAACGTCGAGGGCGAGAATCTCGGCAACTCGCAGGCGGTGGCCTGGGCGCTGTTCACCCGGCACCTGCTGCCGTTCGAGATCGCTTCGATCTTTCTGCTGATCGCGATGATCGGTGCTGTCGTCCTGGGGA
This sequence comes from Thermoanaerobaculia bacterium, assembly GCA_036277235.1. Classification (GTDB taxonomy): domain Bacteria; phylum Acidobacteriota; class Thermoanaerobaculia; order Multivoradales; family UBA5704; genus DATMER01. The sequence continues at coordinate 10,118 of DASUNJ010000793.1, forward strand.
GGAGGCAGTAGTCATGTTGGAAGTCACGACGACTCATTACCTGGTGTTGAGCTTCGTGCTCTTTTCCATCGGCCTGTTCGGCGTCGCCGCGCGGCGCAACATGATCACCGTGCTGATGTCGATCGAGCTGGTCCTGAACTCGGTCAACCTGAACCTGATCGCGTTCTCCTACCAGCTCTCCGACCTGACCGGCCAGATCTTCGCGATCTTCACGATCACCGTCGCGGCGGGCGAGGCGGCCGTGGGTCTCGGAATCCTGATCGCCCTGTTCCGCCTGCGCGAGACGACCCAGCTCGACGAGGCCACGGAGCTGCGCGGATGAAAGATCTCGTCTGGCTCATCCCCGTCCTCCCCTTTCTCGGAGCGCTCCTCAACGGCGTGATCCTCAAGGGGCGGATCAACAAGAAGGCCGTGGCCGTCATCGCCTGTGCCGTGACCGGCATCGCCGCGGCCCTGGCGATCGGGATCATCCTCGATTACACGGGCGATCCCGCTTTCGCCGGAGGAAAGGCTTTCGAGCGCGATTATTACGTCTGGATGCCCGCCGGGCCGATCCACACGGTGGTCAACGGCGTGCGCGACTTCAGCGTGCCGTTCGGCTTCCTGATCGATCCGCTCTCCTGCGTGATGCTGTTCGTGGTCACCTTCGTCGGCTTCCTGATCCATCTCTACTCGGCGGGCTACATGGCCCACGAGGACGGCTTCCAGCGCTACTTCACCTACCTCAACCTGTTCATGGGCGCCATGCTGCTGCTGATCCTCGGCAACAACTACGCGGTCATGTTCGTAGGGTGGGAGGGCGTGGGCCTGTGCTCCTACCTGCTGATCGGTTTCTACTTCAAGGAGGAGTTCCCGCCCTACGCCGGCCGCAAGGCGTTCATCGTCAACCGCATCGGCGACTTCGCCTTCGTCATCGGCGTGTTCGCGCTGATCTCGACCTTCGGCACGCTCAAGTACACCGAGCTGTTCCCGGCCATCGCGGCGAACCAGCCGCTGATGGAGGGCGCGGGCTGGATCGGCCTCTCGCTTGCCGGGTTCATCGCCCTCTGCCTGTTCATCGGTGCTTGCGGCAAGAGCGCGCAGATCCCGCTCTACGTCTGGCTGCCGGACGCCATGGCCGGCCCGACTCCGGTCTCGGCGCTGATCCACGCGGCCACCATGGTCACGGCGGGCGTCTACATGGTGGTGCGCTCGAACGCGATCTACCAGCTCGCGGGCGGGGTCTCGATGGTCGTGGCCATCATCGGCGCGGCCACGGCGCTCTTCGCCGCCACGATTGCCATCGCCCAGAACGACATCAAGAAGGTTTTGGCCTACTCGACCGTGTCCCAGCTCGGCTACATGTTCCTGGCCGCGGGTCTGGGCGCGTACACGGCGGCGATCTTCCACGTCATGACCCACGCCTTTTTCAAGGCCCTCCTGTTCCTCGGCTCCGGCTCGGTGATCCATGCCATGGGCGGCGAGCAGGACATGCGGATGATGGGTGGCCTGAAGAAGCACCTGCCGCACACGAGCCGGACCTACTTCATCGGGGCGCTTGCCATCGCCGGCATCCCGCCGCTGGCAGGATTCTTCAGCAAGGACGAGATCCTGCACAACGCGGCAGCGGGCCACCACTGGGTGCTGTGGACGGTCGGAATCCTGACCGCGGCCCTGACCGCCGTATACATGTTCCGCTCGTATTATCTGACGTTCCAGGGCCGCTTCCGCGGCACGCATGAGCAGGAGCACCACCTGCACGAGTCGCCGCCGATCATGACGGGTCCGCTCTACGTGCTGGCGGTCGGGGCCGTGCTGGCAGGGCTGATGGGGATCCCCAAGCTTCTCACCTTCGGCTTCCTGCCCGAGAACGTGTTCGGCCACTTCCTACAGCCCGTGGTGGGGGAGCACGAGGCGCATCCCGTGTCCCCCGGGCTGGAATGGGGGCTCCTCCTCGTTGCCCTCGTCGTCGCCTTCGGCGGATGGCTGCTGGCGCGCCGGATCTACGGAGGCGAGCGCGGCCTCGCTACGGACCAGGCTTTCGAAGCCCGCCTGCCGGCCGTGCAGAGGACGCTCGCCAACAAGTACTACGTGGACGAGATCTACGATGCGACCGTGATCCGCGGCTTCTGGGCCGCCTGCCGGCGCCTGTTCCAGTTCGACGCGGGATTCATCGACGGCTTCCTGGTCAACGGAGTGCGCAACGTCACGGTCGAGTTCCTGTCCCTGCTCTCCGGCCTGTTCGACAAGTTCGTGGTCGACGGTTTGGTCAACGGAGTGGGGAACACCCTGGCCTGGGGGTCGCGCAAGTTCCGGCGCGTCCAGACCGGGTTCGTATCCAACTACGCGCTGGTGCTGGCCGCGGGCATGTTCGCCCTGGTCTGCGCCTTCCTGCTGCTGCGGATGAGTTGAGCTAGAGGGAGAGACATGTTCGACAACCTTCCGATCCTGAGCATCCTCTGCTACCTGCCGCTGCTCGGCGCGATCCCCATCCTCTGGATGCGGGATCCTGCGTTCATCCGCAAGTATGCGACCGGCGTGGTGGTGGTCGACTTCCTGCTGTCGCTGCCGCTCTGGTTCGAGTTCGACCGCGACGCCGTTGGAAGCAAGATCTTCCAGTTCGTCGAAGGTCCTTATGAGTGGATCCCGTCCATCGGCGTGGACTACCACTTCGGCATCGACGGCATGGCACTCCTCCTGGTCCTGCTGACCACGCTGCTGGGCGTGCTCGCGTTCCTCTCCTCCTGGAGCGCCATCCATAGCCGCGAGAAGGAGTACTACATCTTCATGCTCCTTCTCCAGACGGGCATGCTCGGCGTGTTCATGTCCCTGGACTTCTTCCTCTTCTACGTCTTCTGGGAAGTCATGCTGGTGCCGATGTACTTCCTCATCGGCATCTGGGGCGGGCCGCGCAAGCTGTACGCGGCGATCAAGTTCTTCCTTTACACCCTGGCCGGCTCGGTGCTGATGCTGCTCGGCATCCTGGCGCTGTACTTCTACAACTCGACCGGCCTGCTCGGCTACCAGGGGCTGGGCCATCTCCCGACCTTCTCGGTCGAGCAGTTCCACAACATCGGCGCCTCGATCCCGCCGGATCTCCAGTTCTGGATCTTCCTGGCCTTCTTCATCAGCTTCGCCATCAAGGTGCCGATGTTCCCGTTCCACACTTGGCTGCCGGACGCGCACGTCGAGGCGCCCACGGCGGGCTCGGTGATCCTGGCCGGGGTCCTGCTGAAGATGGGCACCTACGGCTTCGTGCGCTTCTCGCTGCCGATCCTGCCCGATGCCACCCACCAACTTCTACCGTGGATGGCGGGATTGTCGATCATCGGCATCGTCTATGGCGCGCTGGTGGCCATGGCGCAGAAGGACATGAAGAAGCTGGTGGCGTACTCGTCGGTGAGCCACCTCGGGTTCGTCATGCTCGGCGTCTTCGCGCTCAACGGCCCGGGCTTGAACGGCGGCATCCTCCAGATGATCAATCACGGTCTCTCGACCGGCGCGCTCTTCCTTCTCGTGGGCATCCTCTACGAGCGGCGGCACACGCGCATGATCGCCGAGTACGGCGGCATCTCTGCCGTGATGCCGGTCTACGCCACGATCTTCCTGATCATCACCATGTCCTCGATCGGGCTGCCGGCGCTCAACGGCTTCGTCGGCGAGTTCACGATCCTGGTGGGCGCGTTCAACCGCGTCTGGTGGTGGGCGGTGTTCGCGGCGCTCGGCATCGTGCTCGGAGCGGCCTACATGCTCTGGCTGTTCCAGCGGGTCTTCTTCGGCCCGCTGACGAACCCCGAGAACAAGAACCTGAAGGACCTGGACAAGCGCGAGCTCCTCTACCTCATGCCGCTGGTTCTGCTCTGCTTCTGGATCGGCCTCTACCCGAAGCCGTTCTTCCGCGTGCTCGATAACTCGGTCAGGTATGTGCTCGTCAGGGTCGATCCGAGCCTGGCCACAGAGCGCCTCGCGGGCCAGCCCACACCGACGGCTCCGGTTCCTGTTCCGGCGGTGGGAGAGTAGCCGGTGCCCAGTCCCGAGCAGATGTGGGAGTTCCTGTATCTCTCGCCGGAGATCCTGCTCTGCGGCGCGGGCCTGCTGCTGCTCCTCTGGGGTTCGGTGGGCCGCGGCTTCAGCAACGGTGAAGCGTCGTTCGTCTCGATTTCCGCGCTGGTCCTCACCGGAGCCCTCCTGGTCGCGGTCCACTCGCGCCTGGACTGGGGCGGTCGGCTGATCCTGGGCGGCACCTTCGTCATCGACGGCTTCGCCTTCTTCTGGAAGATGCTGATCCTCGTCGCCACCATCCTGGCCGTGCTCCTCGCCTATCGCTTCGTGGAGGAGGGAGGGTACCGCGCCACGGAGCTCTACTCGCTGATCCTCCTGGCGACGGCGGGCGCGATGTTCATGGCCAGCGGCTACACGCTGCTGACGATCTGGATCGCGCTCGAGACCATGGCCCTGGCGAGCTACATCCTGGCCGGCTACTTCAAGCGCGAGGTGCGCTCGAACGAGGCGGCCCTGAAGTACTTCATCCTCGGCGCCCTGTCGAGCGGCATCCTGCTCTACGGCGTCTCGCTCCTGTACGGCGCCACCGGCACGATCCATCTCGAGGGGCTCGCGAGGGCGCTCAGCGAGGGCGGGGCGGCGGACAACGTCCTGGTCCCGCTCGGCTGGATCCTGCTGGTGGCGGGGCTGTTCTTCAAGGTGGCGGCGGTCCCCTTCCACATCTGGACGCCGGACGTCTACGTGGGCGCGCCCACGCCGATCACGGCCTGGCTGGCGGTGGTCTCCAAGGGCGCCTCCTTCGCCATCCTGGTCCGCATCCTCTACGAGGGGCTCTGGCCGGTGTCGGTCGACTGGCAGTGGATCGTGGCGCTGGTGGCCTCGGCCAGCATGATCTGGGGGAACCTGGCGGCCCTGACGCAGGACAACGTCAAGCGCCTTCTGGCCTACAGCTCCATCGCCAACGCCGGCTACGTGCTGATCGGCGTGCTGGCGGTGTCGAAGATGGGCCTCCAGGCGGTCCTCTTCTACCTGCTCGCCTACACCTTCGTCACCCTGGGCGCGTTCGGCACGGTGATCCTGCTGGAGCGCCGCGAGTATGCCGGGGAGACGGCCGCGGACTACGCCGGGCTCGCCAAGCGCTCGCCGTTCCTGGCGGCGATGATGCTGCTCTTCCTCCTGGCCCTGACCGGCATCCCGCTGACCGGCGGCTTCGTGGGCAAGCTCTACCTGTTCGCCGCGGCGATCGAGACGGGCTGGACCTGGGTGGCGGTGATCGGCGTGATCACCAGCGCGATCTCGCTCTACTACTACTTCCGGATCGTGGTCTACATGTACCAGCGCGACTCGACGGTGGCCACGCCCATCGCCCTCCGCTCGCCGGCGCTGGTGGCCGTCATCGCCTTTTGCGCCCTGCTCACCCTGCTCCTCGGCGTCGTGCCGCAGCCCTTCCTCAAGATGGCCGAGAAGAGCCTCAATGCGAGCCGGCTGCTGCAGGAGCCGGCGGAGGCTACCCAACTCGTTCCGTAGGGGAGGGGTTTACCCCCTCCCGTGCGGGGGCAAGCCCCGCCCCTACATTGAATGTGCCGGCGGGGGTGAGGGCCTTTCCATACACCCCTGTCTGATTTTCTGGCACCCGAGGTGCCGAATAGGCACCCGTGCCAGAGTGACTTCCAGGGCCAACTGTCCTCAGTCTCGGCCCCGCCCGTCCTCATTCCGCGGTCCGGCGCCGTCCCCGTATGGGGACAGCCCGTGCTGCTCCCGCAAACGGAATCCCCTCTCCCTTCGTACATCTGTTGGCACCATCTATGCGTATCCACGTCGTGGAGGAGATACCGTATGAAGGGGGTGAGCATGCCCAAACTCAGCGCAAACCACCAAAAAGGGTGGGACTTCGAAGCGGCTGCGATGCCGTTCGTGGATGCGCTTTACAACACCGCGTACCGGATGACGCGCAACTCCGAGGACGCCGAGGACCTGGTCCAGGAGACCTACCTCAAGGCGTACCGGTACTATGACAAGTTCGAGGAGGGGACCAACTTCAAGGCGTGGTTGTTCAAGATCATGAAGAACACCTTCATCAACAACTACCGCAAGAAGCAGCAGGCCCCGGCCCTCAGCGATTTCGCCGAGATCGAGGAGTCTTTCGAGACCCAGGTCAACGAGGATACCGCCCGCCAGACCAAGAACCCCGAGGAGGAGCTGCTGGAGAACGTGCTCGACGAGGACGTGCAGAAGTCGCTCGACAAGCTGCCGCCCGACTACCGGATGGTCGTCCTGCTGGCCGACCTGGAAGGATTCTCCTACAAGGAGATCGCCGAGATCCTCGAGGTCCCGGTAGGGACCGTCATGAGCCGCCTCTACCGCGGCCGCCGGCTGATGGAGACCGCCATGCTGGAGTTCGCCCGCGACCACGGGTACCTCCGGGACGGCGAGCCGACCAAGATGCGCAGCCGGACTGTCAGCCCCAAGCCGTGAGCCCCCAAACCGTGAGCCCCCAAGTAAAATTTCTGTAAAGCGCCCGGAAATATCCGGCCCGGCCCGGCAGTTGATCTAGACGGTGCACGGAGGGCGTGACATGAAACACCTGGCTGGGGCTCCCGGAGGCTGGTAATGGACTGTAAAGAGGTCGGATCGGTATTGTTCTTGTTCTTCGACAACGAGATGGAAGACGATCTGCTGACCCCGTTCCGAGACCACGTAGCCCTCTGCGGCGAATGCGCCAAGCAGATGGACTACACGCGGAAGCTTCTCCTTGTGGTGCGGGAGCGGTGCATTCGCTGCACCTGCCCTGACGGCCTCCGACACCGCATCCTGACCAACTTCCCGCATCGCACCTATCCCGAAGCCCACTGAAAGGCACGCCATGAGCCGCCTCTCTCGTCACGTCCTGGTCCTGGCCTTGCTGGCCGGCTTCGCCGGTCAGCTCGCGCCGGCCGCTGCCCAGGGTCCGGTCCTCCAGGGCCTCGGCGGAGAGCGGCTGAGCGAGGCGGACCTCGCCCAGGGCACGACCATCTTCATCGTCTGGGCCTCCTGGTCTCCCCGCTCGCGTGACGTCGTGCCGCGGATCAACCAGGTGGCGCAGCGCTGGGGGGGCAAGGCCCGCGTCGTGACCGTCAACTTCCAAGAGGACCGCGGCGCCGTGGAGAGCTTCCTGGCCGGCAAGGGCATGGGCGCGACGGTCTTCCTCGATGCGGACGGCGCCTTCTCCAAGAAGTACGCCGTGGCCACCCTGCCCGGCCTGCTCGTCGTCAAGGACGGCCGCGTCGCCTACCGCGGCAAGCTCCCCGACGACCCCGACCGCGTGATCGCCGAGATTCTTCCCTGAAATCCCTGAAAGTCATACCGCTGGCCGCCGTGCTCGTCTCCGGCTTGACCGGCGCGGGCGCGGCTGCCCACCATCCGCTGCCTCCCCACGAGTCGTTCACGGTCGAATCCAAGGTTCTCAGCGAAACCCGGCGCATCAACGTCTACCTGCCGCCGGGCCATGCCGGTGAGGGAGCCACGCGCTATCCCGTGCTGTACATGCCGGACGGCGGCTTGCGGGAGGACTTTCCCCATGTCGCCGAAACCGTCGATGCCGCGATCAAGGCCGGCGAGATGCGGCCGATGATCGTGGTCGGCATCGAGAACACCGAGCGGCGGCGCGACGTGACCGGTCCGACTGAGGTCGAGTCCGACCGCAAGATCGCGCCGCGGGTCGGCGGCTCGGCGGCGTTTCGCCGCTTTATCCAGGACGAGCTGATGCCGCAGGTGCGCCTCCGGTACCGGGTGACCGACGAGACCGCGATCATCGGCGAATCCCTCGCCGGTCTCTTCATCGTCGAGACCTTCTTCCTGCAGCCGGAGCTCTTCGACACCTACGTTGCCCTCAGCCCGAGCCTGTGGTGGAACGGCGAGGAGCTGGTACGCAAGGCCGCCGAGCGCCTCAAGGCACGGCCGGACCTGCGCAAGACCCTGTACCTGTCGTCCGCCTCCGACGACGTCGGCCCCGTTTCGGAGCGCCTGGCCGAAGCGCTCCGCGCGCACGCACCCGCCGGCCTGAAGTGGCAGCACAAGCCCCGGCCCGACCTGCGCCACGACAACATCTACCGCTCCGCCTCGCCCCAGGTCCTGCGCGAGCTGTTCGCGCCCTCCCAGCCCCCGTCCTGAAAAAGTCGCTCCGCCGCGAGCCCAAGCCCGCCGGAATTCCTCTGTAGGGGCACCCCTCGTGGGTGCCCTTCCGGAGGGCGGCCACAAGGGCCGCCCCTACAGAAAGCGGCCGCCGCTTGACACGTGCTCTGGTGTTATGGTCAACTACAACACTAGGGAAGCGCAGTGACCGACCAGAACGATCGCTCGCAGCTTTCCCGCAAAGGCATCAGGACACAGGATGGATCTCGAATGGAACGACAGCCAGCCGATCTACCGCCAGCTTCGCGACCGCGTCGTCGAGCTGATCCTCGACGGCGTGCTCAAGGAAGGCGATCCGCTGCCGTCCGTGCGCAATGTCGCGGCCGAATACCGGGTGAATCCCATTACGGTCCTGAAGGGTTATCAACAACTGGTCGACGAGCAGCTTGTCGAAAAGAAGCGAGGCCTCGGCATGTTCATCAAACCCGGCGCGCGCAATCTGCTGCTGGCGGCCGAACGTCAAAGGTTTCTTACCGAGCAATGGCCCAAGGTCTACGCCACCATTCAGCGGCTCGGCCTGACCTCGGAAGAGTTGCTGGAAGCCGGCTCACCCCCCGAGCCGGAGCCGGATGTTCCAGAGGAGAAGGGTTGAAGCGATGGCAACCATAGAAGCACGCGGCCTCCGCAAGGCCTACGGCACATCCATCGCGCTCGACGGCGTCGATTTGCACGTGGAAGAGGGCCGCGTCGTCGGACTCGTCGGCCCCAACGGTGCGGGCAAGACCACCGCCCTCAACGCGATTCTCGGCCTCACTCCCTACCAGGGAGAGCTCAAGGTGCTCGGGCGCGACCCCTGGACCGAGCGCGATCACCTCATGCGCGACGTCGCCTTCATCTCCGACGTCGCCGTGCTGCCGCGCTGGATACGGGTCTCACAGGTGCTCGACTACGTCGCCGGCGTGCATCCGCGATTCGATCGAGCGAAGGCGGAAGGTTTTCTTGCGAAGACCACCATCGGGTACGCCAGCAAGGTCAGGGAATTGTCGAAGGGCATGGTGGCCCAGTTGCACCTCGCTCTGGTCATGGCCATTGACGCCAGGTTGCTGGTGCTGGACGAGCCGACGCTCGGCCTGGACATCCTGTACCGAAAACAGTTCTACGACTCGCTGCTGAACGACTACTTCGATCGGAGCCGCACCATCCTGGTGACGACACATCAGGTGGAAGAGATCCAGGACGTCCTCACCGACATCCTGTTCATCGATCGCGGCCGCATCGTGCTCGGTTGCAGCATGGAAGACGTCGAGTCGCGCTATGTGCAGGTGATGGTGCACCCCGACAATGTCGCCGCGGCGCGGGCACTGGGGCCGATTCACGAGCGCCAGGTGTTCGGCCGCAGCATCCTGCTGTTCGATGGCGCCGATCGTCATCGACTCGCCGAGCTCGGCGACGTGCGCACGCCCGGCATCGCCGACGTGTTCGTCGCCGTAATGGGAGCGGGTCGATGAATCCCTCTTCGAACGTGCCCGAGCCCCGGCCCATGTACTGGTCGGTGCGGCGTGAATTGTGGGAGAACCGTTCGGTCTATTTCGCGCCGTTGATCGTTGCCGCGGTCTTTCTGTTTGGCTTCCTGATCAGCACGGTGACTCTTCCGCGCCGCATGGATGCCCTGTCGGCGCTCGACCCGGCGCAGCAGCGAAGTATGGTCTTCATGCCCTACAGCATCGCTGCGTCCATGATCCTTCTGACCGGGTTCGTCGTTGGGGTGTTCTACTGTCTCGACGCGCTGAACGGCGAGCGGCGCGACCGCAGCATCCTGTTCTGGAAGTCGCTGCCGGTTTCGGATCTCACGACCGTGCTCTCCAAGGCGAGCATTCCGCTCGCGGTTCAGCCGTTGCTCTCCTTCGCGGTCGCCCTTGCCACGCAGTTGGCCGTGCTGCTGCTGAGCACCGCGGTCTTGCTGGTAAACGGTATCAATCCCGCGACGCTGTGGGCACGGTTGCCGTTGCTCCAGATGTCGCTGGTGATGCTCTATGGCCTGACCGTACACGTGCTCTGGTTTGCGCCTATCTACGGCTGGCTGCTGCTGGTGTCCGGATGGTCGCGGCGCGCGGCATTCCTATGGGCGGCTCTCCCCTTTTTCACGATCGCCGTCGTCGAAAAAATGGCGTTCGGCACCTCGCATTTCGCCTCCATGCTGAGGTACCGCCTGGGGGGCGCCATGGTGGAGGCTTTCACCGACAACGCGGCCAAGGTCCCGATCCTTCGGTTCTCACAGCTCGACCCGGTGAAATTCCTGAGCAGTCCGGGTCTCTGGATCGGGCTGGTGTTCGCAGCGGCGTGCCTCGCCGCAGCGGTGCGGCTGCGCCGCAGCCGGGAACCGGCCTGATTTTCCTGCACGCCTGATTTCGCCGTACAACTCGATTCAATCGCTGGCTGACACACACCTCGTGTCGGGAGGATATCCGTGCGCATGACGTTACTCGTACACATCATCGCAGCTGGGCTGGGACTCATTTCGGGCTTTGTTGCGCTCTATGTAGCGAAGGGGGGGAGGCTGCACCGCAAGAGCGGAATGCTGTTTGTCTATTCGATGGTAACGATGGCGGTCAGCGGGGCGGTGATCGCGGCTCTGCGTGGCGTGGAGGGTTCGGTGGTCGCGGGGTTGCTGACGGCCTATCTGGTGATCACCGCGCTGACCACAATGCGACCCGCCGCTTCAGGATCACGTCGGCTGGATCTCGGTGCCATGCTGTTGGCGTTCGCGCTAGGCCTGACAAGTGTCGCGTGGGGGGTCGAGGCGATCGCCAGCGGCAGCGGCAAAAGGGACGGGATCCCGGCTGCGATGTTTTTCATCTTTGGTGCCGTCGCACTGTTGGCGAGCGTAGGCGATCTGCGGATGATGCGGTCGAGCGGCCTCCAAGGCGCGCCTCGACTTGCAAGACACCTGTGGCGCATGTGTTTCGCGCTGTGGATTGCGACTACATCGTTCTTTCTCGGGCAGGCAGACGAATTTCCGAAGGCCCTACAGGTTCCTGGTCTGCTCGCGCTTCCAGCATTTCTGCCGCTCATGGTCATGGCGTACTGGCTGTGGCGCGTCCGTAGCAGACGGACCTCGTCCGCGCTCGCCATCCCCGGAGCAAGCATGACTCGTACAACGAACGCTACAAGTTCCACTCGAAAGGAGAAGCACATGCAAGTCACCGTCAACGAACCCATGCGAACCCTTCTGCCGGCACTTCTGATCTGCCTTCTTGCGCCAGCCGCCGCCATGGCCCAGGCCAACCCGCTCAGCGAACACAACAAGCTCCTGTACGGAGGGACGAAGAACGTCCTGCTCAGCTCGGCCGAAAAAGTGCCCGAGGAAATTTATGGCTTCAAGCCCACGGAGGTTGTCCGCAGCTTCGGCCAGATCCTTGGACACATCGCCGACTCACAGTACAGGTTTTGTTCCATCGTGCTCGGCGAGAAGAATCCCGCCCCAAAAATCGAGCAGACCAAAACTTCGAAGGCCGATCTGATCGCCGCGCTCAAGGACGCCTTTGCCTATTGCGACAAGGCCTACGACGGCATGACCGACGCGTCCGCTGTTCAAATGGCGAGCTTTTTCGGGCGCGAGACCCCGAGGCTGGGCGTGCTCAACATCAACAACCTGCACAACGCGGGGCACTACGAGAACCTCGTCACCTACATGCGGCTGAAGAACATCGTTCCTCCAACCAGCGAGCCGGGGTTCAATCCACTGCCGCCGAAGAAGTAAGTGTGTCTCCGGGCCGGCCGCCGGCCGGCCCGGCCAGTGGTAGGAGGCCACTTCCTCTCCAGATCGAAACCGGCTATCCTTGGCCAGCTCATTTGCTGCCATCCCGCCCGGAAGCCTTCCTGACGCTCCAATGCCCTCCGTGGCCAGGTACCAGGCCCTGAACTGAGGGACTTCCCCTTCCGGATTCGTTCCTCCTTCTGTATTCAGACGGAGGAGGTCCGATGCGCACGCTCGTCGCCTCATTGTCACTGCTCGTCGCAATCGCGCCCATCGCCATCGCCGATGCCAGGCAGTGTGACAGTCTGGTCCTGAGTGATGACGCTGAGGATGTAGTCCTTGGGGAAGTTATCGGCGTCCGCTGCTTCACGACCTGGGGGACCTCTACCCCGCCGTTTCGATTCTGCGTGTTTTTCCCACCTCTTACCCGGCGGCTTGGTGTGTGCTGGCGCGGAAGCGACAGGGTCTGGCACTACAAACAGACCGCCTGCACTGTCTCCTCGACCAGAGACGACTACTTCCAGCTTGAAACGAAAGGCGGGGACGATCGTGTGGCGGTTCTCAAGCCCGAGCACACCGAGCACACCGAGCACACCGACTATATGCCTTGCGGCCGCGTTGGGCGCCAAGCGATCGCGCCCTGGTTCCCTGGCTTCGGCTTCTCCATCCACGCCTCCCTGGGAACGGGGTCGGATCTCTTCCACGGCTCGCCCAATGGCGACGGTACACACCAACGACATGATGATCCGCACCGTGGGTGTTTGGCCTTTTAGGATCGTCTATCTCAGCTGCCCCGCGGACCATTCGCGCTACGACATTGCGTGTGGCTGGGGAGGGAACGACTTCTTGCATGGCGACGAGGATGACAACTTTCCAATCGAGGAGGACTGGCTCGACGGCGGTGAGGGAAACGACCGTTGCGATGGCGACTGCAACCTGGGCACTTCCACCTCGGGTTATAGCGATCTCTGGCGCAACTGCGAGGCTCATTGGGATGCTCATTCCGACGAGGGCCTGAACTGGATCAATTGCGCCGCGACCGACGATCCCCTCCACGAGTGGAGCGTCCGTCTTCCCTGACGGCTCCGGACTTCTTCTCCGAATCGAAATCAGCTATCCTGGGCCAGCTCATTTGCTGCCATGGACGACGACGGCGACCCTCGGGACGAGAAGGAGGACCGCGGCCTCGTGGCCACGGTCCTCCGCCGCTCGAAGCACCTTTCGCAGGAGGAGGTTGCGAAGGAGCTCCGGGTTGACCGCCGGCGTGTCTCGGAGATCGAGCGCCAGGCGGCCACCCCCGAGCTGATTCGAGAGCTCGCGAAGTGCCTCGGCTTCCGCACGCTCCACGTGCTCAAGACGCAGCACCTGCTCGAGTTCCTCGACCAGGAGCAGCGCAGGACGGTCGACCCCCTGGGGCCCACGCCCCACCAGGAAGTCGTTCTCTACGAGGCCTGTCGCGAGCTGGCGGCCGAGTTCGAGAGGGTGTGGCGCGACGGCATCCGGAGCCAGAACCTCGAACGTGCCCGCGAGATCGCGGAAGGGCAGTGGAAGCAGCTCGAGCCCCTGGTGCCGTCCGAGAGGCAGGCCGAGGTCCGCAGGGACGCCGCCTTCCACACCTGGGGGTTCTGCCTCTATCTCTGCGCCGAGAGCGTGCGCCAGGCGACCGACGATCCGAAGGCGGCCACCCATGTCGGCCGGCTCGCGGTCGTCGCCGCCCGCTGCTGCACCGATCTCCCCTGGGCCGGCCGCCTCGTCGCCTATGCCCTCGCCCATTTCGCGAACACCTTCCGCGTTCTGGGCAAGCACCATGAATCCGAAGTGTCTTTTGCCGAGGCCACCCGCCTCTGGATCTCACCCGGCGCAGCCGCGGCCGACCCGGGAGTGCTCGACCCCGGCCGAATCTTCGATCTGGAGGCGTCGCTCCGAAAGGACCAGCGCAAGCTACCCAAGGCGCTGGAGTTGTTGAACCTAGCTTGTGAAGTTACGCACACCCGACCCCGTGTCCTCATCAAGAGAGCCCTCGTACTCAGCTTGATGGGGTCTTTCGAGGAAGCTATTGCGAATCTGCGGAATGCGGACGTGCTCCTTGTAGACCCAACGCCCAGAGAGAGAGCAGTGATTAACTACAATATAGGAGTAAACCTCTGCCATCTAAATCAGTTTGATGCAGCTGCCGTTCTTGCAGAAGCTGCCATCAGGATCGTAGAAGCCGCCGAAAATCGGATCGACATCCTGCGCTGCCGCTGGCTGCGAGCCCGCGTGCTCGACGGCAAGGGGGATCGCCTGACCGCCCTCAGCATCTACCGGACTCTCTTATTCGAATTCGACGAGCTCGACATGACGCACGATCTCGCTCTCGTCACTCTCGAGCTCGCCGCCCTTCTTCTCTCCCTCGGCCAAACCAGGGAGTGTCGGTCCCTCACAATCGAGCTCCCCTCCTATTTCGAGGCGAAGGGGATTCATCAGGAGGCCCTGGCCGCGCTCAAGGTGTTTTCCGACAGTGTCCGTCTGGAGACGGCGACCGAGACGCTCGCGCGCCAGGTCGCCGCCTTCCTCTATCTCGCCCGGGGCAACCAGGATCTCCGCTTCGTGCCAACTCAGTTATGAGCCCGGCCGGCAGGGACGGCCATCAGGATCCAATTCGCATCCCGCATCGGTGGTCGGCTGAGGCGTGGGGCCACCGACCGCATCCCACACGGCGGCTCCAGTGAGCAGAGAGCCCAGAAGCAGGATGAAAAATACGATTCGAGTCATGGAAGTTGCTCCTCAAAGGAAGGCTCCGCCGCAGACCTCCATGGCCCGCCCGGGTCTCCCGCGAACCGATCTCGGCCCCACGGCGCTGCTGGTCAAGCTCCTCCGGAAGGTCCTCCTCGGCTGCCCCCAGGTCGAGATGTCGGCCCGCAGCGGCGTCGACGCGGACCTCATCTCCCGCTATGAGAATGGAACGATCCGGCAGCCAACCTCCAGGAACCTCGATCGGCTTCTGAGCGCGGCCGGTGTCCTGGACGTAAAGCAGCCGCTTCTCCTCACCGCCGATCACCTCTCCGCGCTCCTCAACCCGCCGCCGCCGAGCCCGCCCGGCGACGACCCGCTACGCCTCGGAGAGCTCCTCCAGCGAACCTCGCAACGCCTTCTCCAATCCGATTCCCGGCTCTTGACTGGAGAGTATATTCCTCCAATCCGGAGAGATCTTGTTGCCGTCGCCCTTCTGACTCGTTTCCTCCGCGCAGTCCTGCTCGACTGCAGCCTCGGCGAGTTGTCGCGCCGCACCGGCATCAACCGGGACGTGCTCTCCCGCTACGAAGCCGGCCGCGTCCGGAAGCCGGACCCGGCCAACCTGGACCGTCTGCTCGCCGAGGCGCAAGTGCTCCACCTGAAGGAACCCCTTCTCCGTGCCATGAGCGACCTTTCCGCCGTTCTCTCGCACCAACCTCAGCCTGCGGCGGCCACCGTCGAGCCCAACCTTCTCAGCCCGAGTCAGGTCGATTCCTTCCTCGCCTTTGCCACGGACCTGCTGCACCGCACATCGCTGCGCCTGGGCCTGGAATGCGAAAAGTTCTCTCCTCCGGTGCTGGAGGATGGTTTGGATTTCCGAGAAGAGTAACACGCCCCTCACCCCCTGGCCCCCTCTCCC
>DASUNJ010000794.1:0-7903 GCA_036277235.1 Thermoanaerobaculia bacterium
CACGATTCGGTCAACAACCTCAGAAACACACTCAAGCTGCCGTCGCTCGACGCCGTCAGCGTCGCCTTCCTCAGCGGCGGCGGCTTCACCGAGGTCGCGTTCCGGCTGCGGCTCGCCCCCGACTTCGAGCTGACCTTGGTCGACCTCAACGTCGCCCTCAGGCTGCGCTCGGAGTTCCTGCGGCCGGTGCACCAGGACGCCGCTGGGAAGTGGGTCCCGACGCTCGACGCCATGGGCCAGCCGGTCCCTGCCGAGCTCGAGCTCTCCGGGATCGACGCGTCGATATCCGAGGACGGTGAGGTGACGATCGCGGCGGGGGCACCGTCGCTGGCGTTGCAGCCGATTCAGCTCGGCGACAGCGGCATCGTGCTCGAGATGAAGGACATCCACCTCTACCTCGCGGAGACCCAGCCTCCTCCCGCGGGCGCTCAGCCTGGCTTCAAGGGACTGGCGATCGGCGATGCCACCCTCTACCTGTCGGGAGGGGTCGACGTCGCACACAAGCCGAACGATGTCACCTTCAAGGACCTGCTGATCGGCTCCGGGGGGTTCGGCGGCCGTGTCAAAGCCTCGTGGACGGCCGACTACGACACCGGCTCGGGGGAGTTCTCGGGCTCGGGGGCCGGCGCGCTCTTCGGCGTTCCCTTCGGGCTCCAGTCGTTGGATTTCGAATTTCGCCAGAACGTCCCCACCGCCGCGGCGCTGAAGGGTCGGCTCAAGCTGCCGTTCTTCGACGAGCCGGTGGCGGTCGAGATCGGGATCGGCGCCGACGGCGGATTCGCGGTCAGGTTGGACGGCACTGACGGGTTGTTCCGGCTGACCAAGCCCGGCCTGCTCGAGCTCGAGCTCGACAGCCTCGCCTTCGAGCTCGACGACGGCCTCTTCACCGCCAAGCTCGCCGGCAAGCTCACCCCCCTCTTCGGCGCCGACAAGGGTCTCAAGTGGCCCAGCTTCGACGTCAAGGAGCTTTCCATCGACTCCGAGGGGCACGTCCACCTCGACGGCGGCTGGTTGTCGCTGCCCCAGCAGCAGACGCTCGACTTCTACGGCTTCAAGATCGAGATCTCCCAGCTCGGCTTCGGTAAGAACGACGATGGCAGCAAGTGGATCGGCTTCTCGGGCGGGCTGAAGCTGGTCGACGGGCTGCAGGCAGGCGCATCGGTCGAAGGGCTGCGGATCACGTGGAAGCCAGGGGGTCAGCCGAAGATCACCCTCAACGGCGCCGGCGTCGAGCTGAAGATCCCCGACGTCCTCGAGCTCAAGGGTGAGGTCTCGTTCCGCGAGCTCGATGGCGAGCTGCCGGGGGAGAAGATCCAGCGCTTCGACGGCGACATCCACCTCAAGCTGGAGACGCCGAACCTCGAGATCGACGGCACGCTGGTGATCGGCTCGGTCAAGGGACCGCAGGGGCGGTACAACTTCTTCGCCATCTACGTCGACGTGGCGTTGCCCACCGGCATCCCGCTGGCGAGCACCGGCCTCGCGATCTACGGCTTCGCCGGGCTCTTCGCGCTGCAGATGGAGCCCAACAAGAAGTCCAGCGAGCTGTGGTTCGCCATCGACCACTCGAAGAGCTTCTACCACCGCGGCACGCCGGGGATCACCGACCTCAAGAGCAAGTGGGACCCGCGGAAGGGGAGCTTCGCCATCGGCGCCGGGATCACCCTCGGCACGCTCGCCGACAACGGCTACACCTTCAACGGCAAGTTCCTTCTGGCGATCGTGATCCCGGGTCCGATCGTGCTCATGCAGGGCGCGGCCTCGTTCCTCACCAAGCGGGCGGACGGGGGCAGCGAGGGGCAGTTCCGCGCCCTGGCCGTTCTCGATGGGCGGGCCGGCAGCATCCTCATCGGCCTCGACGCCGAGTACAAGACCGGCTCGGGCGGCGAGATGATCGAGATCGGCGGCAGCATGGAGGCGTTCTACGCCTTCCACGACCCGACCGCCTGGCACCTCTGGCTGGGCCGCGACGAGCCGCGCGAGTTGCGCATCCGCGCCCTCTTCGGCCGCTTCGTCGAGGCCAATGCCTATTTCATGCTCGACGCCCATGCGCTCGCCCTGGGTGCCTGGTTCGGCTACAACAACGGCTGGAAGTTCGGTCCGCTGAGCATCCGCCTGGAGGCCTGGGCCGAGGGCAATGCGAAGCTGAGCTTCAAGCCCACCCACTTCCACGGCGACCTCTGGCTGCACTGCCTGGTGGAGCTCAACGCCTTCGGGCTCGGGCTAGGGATCGCGATCGACGCGAAGATCGTGGCCGAGCTGTTCACGCCCTATCTCCTGCGCGGCGAGTTCAGCGTCGGGATCAAGCTGCCGTGGCCGTTCAAGAAGAAGATCGGGGCCACCGTAGTGCTGCAGTGGGGCCCGCGTCCCAAAGCGCCGCCGCTGCCTCTGCCGCTCAAGCAGGTGGCGGTGGAGCACCTCAAGAGCACGGTGGTCTGGCCGCTGCCGCGCAATCAGTACCTGTTTCCGAACTGGGACGACGGGGCCGGTTTCCTCACCGCGCCCTCGCCGGCAACGGAGCCCGACCGGCTGACCCTCCCCTTGGTGCCTCTCGACGGCCGCCTGGCGTTGACGTTCGACCGCTCCGTCCACGACAAGGCCAACGTCGGGATCAACCTGCAGCAGATCATCCCCAGCGAGCCGGTCGGCAGCCCCGGGGCGCCGACGGTGGACGTCAGCTACGTGCTGGAGAGCTTGCAGCTCAGGCGGTGGGACGACCTGGAAGGGTGGCAGCTCGTCGCGCGCAGCCCGAAGACGCCGGAGCTGCCCGCCCTCTTCGGCGCCTGGGCGTTGGTGCCGCGGCTTCCGGCCGTCGGCGCACCCGTGGTAGGGCAAACGAAGCTGCTCTGCGGCGTGTTGACGCCCTTCGAGTTCACGCGCGCGACCGGGACGTCCATGGAGGAGTGGGCGTCCGACGCCCTGCCGGATTACCCCTGCATCCCGGAGCTCGCTTCCCAGGAGAGCTGCATCGGCTTCGCGCACCTCGCGTCGGGAACACGGCTCGAATCGCCGTTGACGCTTCCCGGCCCCCCTGCCTTCACCCTGTCCTGGAGCTTCGGCCCGGCCACGGTGGAAACCCGCGAGGTGCCGGTGCCGGGGCTGGCACGGCGGGAGCCTGCGACCCCGGGGGCGCCGCGGCAGACCCGGACGGTCACCGCGCTCTGCTTCTCCGCGGCCGCGGTGCACGGAGGTGTGCTGATCCGCTCGTCCGAGCTGGGGCGGTCATTCCGCATCGTGCTCGTCCCGAGCAACGTCCTGCAGCCCGCACCCGCGCCTGCGGTGATCCAGATGCGCGAGATCGGGACGATCGACGAGGTGCCGGGTACCTGTGTCGACCTCCGGCTCCGAACCGCGGGGACGGTGGCGAATCCGTGGAGCATCGACGGCGCCCGCTTCACGGTGCGCGACCCGGATGGCGCGCCACTTTCGGTCGGGCGCGTCGAGCGCTGGGGTGCGAGCCCGCTGGGGCTCAACGCCGGCTTCCAGCTCGACGTCGACCTCCCCTGCGTCTCTTCCCGGGTCGAGCTGATCGTCACCCACCGGCCGCCCTTCCGCATCGTCGCCTTCAACGCGGCGGGCGCAGTGGTGGCCACCCACGCCCCGCAGGGCACGGGCGCGGAGGTGACGGAGACCATCCACCTCGACGGTGCGGCGATTGCGCGCCTCACCGTGTACGCCGCCGACCACCAGAAGCTGGTGCACAGCGTCTGCTTCGCCTGCTCCCGCGGTACCGGCCCGTCGGTCATCGGGCACGGCGTCGACGGCTTTTCCTATGGGCCGTTCTTCCCCTCTCCCGTCGGGGAAGTGGTCGTTGACGGCGCGGAGATGCCGGGGCTGACGATCACGGGCGATGGGCCGCTATGCCTGCAGCAGATTTGCGTTACCCCCGATCCGGAGGCAGGGCAGATGGTGCGGCGCGAGGAGGCCATCGAGCACATTCGCGAGGAGCTGGTTCGCTGGTACTCGGAGGGAGAGGTGCTGGCGCCGCACACGGCGTACAAGCTGACCATCGAGACGCTGGTCATCCCCAGTCCCTTCATCAGCGGAATGCCAACAGATCTCTCCCCGGTGGAGCACGCCTACTTCCGCACCGGAGGCCCGCCGGGCTTGACGGAGCTCGACGTTCCGGTGGGCACCGACGCCTCGAAGCCGTTCGTCACCGGTCTCGAGGACCTGACCCGCTACGTCGACGAGACCGATCCGCCGACGGTGCCGCCGCCGGGTGAGAAGCCGATCCTCTTCAAGCCCTTCTACCGCGCCTACGACGTCGGCGTCTCGTTCAACGAGAACTATGTCGAGCAGATGTACCGCATGGACCGGCGCGACCTCGGCCTCTATCTCTACGACAACAACAACCAGCCGGTGCGCGACGCGAGAGGCCGGCTGCTGGCGCTGGCGCCGCATTGGGACCGCGCCGAGAAACTGACCCTCTCCGAGAGGGAGACGCGCTGGTTGACGCTGATCGACGCCGCCAACTGCCTGCTGGTCAAGCCCGATCCGGAGATCTTCCCGCGCGATTCCACCCTCGTCTCGGCCGAGCAGCGGGTGCTCGCGCCGGACCGGCTCCACGAGGCGCGCCTGGCCCCGCTTCTGCTCCACGAGAGCTTCACGGCAGGGCTCGCGGGCAAGGCCCCACCCGGCTGGTTTGCCGAGGATGCGGGGGCAGGCGGGCCCTCCCTCTGGCGGCTCGGTGAGGTCGGAGAGCCGCCGAGCCGGTTCGTCGAGCAGGCATCTTCCATCGGCGGCGCCGGCGAGCCGACCCGGCCCGGCACCGTGCTGCTGCTTGCCGATTCCGCGGCGCAGGGCTGGACGGACTACCGGCTGAGCGTCCACGTGCGCTCGGCGGCCGGCGGCGCGGTTGGCGTCGTCTTCCGCTACCAGGGTCCCGGTAGCTGGTACCGCTTCGCGCTCCACGAGCGCACGCGCCGGCTGGTGAAGTCCGGCCCGGGAGGCGTCAGCGTCCTCGCCAAGGACCACGTCTCCCCTCAGCGCAACCGCGACTATCTGCTCACCGTGGAGGCGATCGGCAAGTCGCTGCGCGTCTACGTGGACGGCGCCCCGGTCTTCGAGGTGGAGGATGCTGATCTCGGCGCTGGGCGTCTCGGTCTCTACGCCTGTCAGAGCCCGGGCGCGCGCTTCACCGACGTGCGGGTGGATGACTTCCGCCAGGCGGCGCCGGTGGTCTATCGCTTCCAGCTCACCACTTCGCTCTACGCCAACTTCTTCCATCACCTGCACAGCTATCAGGACGAGACCTGGCCGTTCGACCTCGGGTCCGAGCCGGTGCCGGCTGAAGCCGCTCTTCTCACCTTCAACCCACCCTCGGAGGAGGAGGCCCGAGCCTACGAGACGCTGGCCGACAAGGTGCTCGGGCAGGCGGCGCGCCAGAACCCACCGCGGGTGGAAGTCACCCGCTTGAATCGCACTGGCCAGGCGCCTGCCTTCTTGCTCCGGAGCCTGGAGCCGATCGACTGGAAACGGGTCGAGCTGGAGGTTTCCCGAGCCGGCCTGCGGCTTCCTCCTCCGGCGGTTCCCGGCGACCTCAAGCTTACCGACATTGCCTTTGGCTCCGCCAAGCCGGAGGAGGAGACGGTTACGCTCCTTGTGCGGGAAGCGGCCGAGCTGACTCGGCACCGCCTCGAGCTGTGGGATCTCTCGGGTCCCGTGGCCCTGCCCGAAGGAGATCCGGTGCTCCTCCTGGAGAGCTTCCGAAGAGGAGCCGCGCTCGAACGCTTCACGATCGTCGACCTCGGGGATGTCGGCGGTCCGTCGCACTGGCTGATCGAAGGGGGCGCGCTGCTGCAGACCTCCGAGATCCGGGGTGGCTCCGAGCCCGAGCTGCCCGGCACTCTGGCCGTGACCGGGGACCCCGAATGGACGGACTATCGACTTACGGTGGACCTGCGCTCCGACTCGGACAGCGCGGTCGGTGTGGTCTTTCGATACAGGGATGAAAACAATTATTACCGTCTCTCCTTGGACGCCGACCTGCGCTACCGGAGGCTGGTCAAGATCGAGAGTGGTCAAGTCACGATGCTCTGGGAGAAGGGGGAGCGCGGGTTCGCCGTGGGCGAGCCGTTCCGCCTGATCGTCGAGGCAGTCGGGCCGCGGCTGACCGGCTTCTTCGACGGAGCGCGGATCTTCGAGGTCGTCGACGCAGCCCATGCCCAGGGAAGAGTGGGCCTCTATGCCTGGAACAATCCAGGCGCGCGGTGCGAGCACCTCGAGGTGCGCCGGCCGTCGCTCGAAGCGCTCGCCTGGCTGCGCGACCGCTTCGCCGAGGGAGACCTGACGGGCTGGTCGCTCGTCTCCGAGGTATCTGCGCCGCAGGCCCCCACCTGGGAGACTTCGGGCGGAGCCCTCCGGTTGCGCAGCCTCCTGGCCCAGGGCGGGAGCCCCGCCTACCCCGGTGTCTACGCGGTCGCGGGCGATCCGGGGTGGACGGACGTGATCGTCAGCGTCCGGCTCCGGTCCTCAGGAGGTGCCCTCGGTTTTCTATTCCGAGGCGCGAATCTGCAGAGCTACTACCGCTTCTCCATGAGCCGCCAGCCAGCGTACCGGCAGCTCGTCAAGAAGGTGGGCGGTCAGACTACGGTGCTGTGGCGGGACGACGTCGCCTATCCGGCGGACCGCTCCATGGAGCTGACGGTCGTCGCGGTCGGTTCCTCGTTGCGAGGCTACCTGGACGGCATCCTCCTGTTCGCGGTGGAGGACGGCGACGTTCCGGCAGGACGGATCGGCCTTTACGCCTGGAACAACCCCGAGGCCTGGTTCTCGTCGGTCCGGGTCTGGCCTGCCGACCGCGCTTTCGACGGGTGGCTGCTGGACGAAACCTTCGAAACGCCGGCCCTCGACCGCTGGAGCCTCTTGGATGACCCTGCCTCCTGGCGGGTGGAAGCCGGCGAGCTCCGCCACGATCCCGGGCCGCTCGCCTGGTCGGAGTTGGGAAATGGCGTGGACGGCACCGTCCATGCGATCGCTGCGGCGGGGCAGGTGGTTTTCGTTGGCGGTGACTTTACGAACCGCATCGCGGCCTGGGACGGTGAGACCTGGTCGGCTCTGGGCAGCGGAGTGAACGGGTCCGTGCGCGCGATCGCCGTCCAGGACGATCAGGTTTACGTCGGCGGCCTGTTCACCACGGCCGGGGGAATCCCGGCCCGCAATCTCGCGGTCTGGGATCGGGCCGCGCGGACCTGGTCGGCGATCGGTGACGGCGTCGGCGGCCCGGTGCTCGCCCTGGCTCTGGCGCAGGGGCGGCTCTACGTGGGGGGGCAGTTCAACACCGCGGGGACGATCGCCGTCCGCAACATTGCGTCCTGGGACCTGGCGGCGCACTCCTGGTCCACGCTCGGTGGTGGGGTCGACAGCTCCGTCCAGGCCCTGGCCACCCGCGGGAAGCTTGTCTATGCCGGCGGCCGGTTCAACCAGGCAGGAGGCAAGCCGGCGAGCAAGGTCGCCCGCTGGGACGGCAACTCCTGGGCAGCGGCGAGCGGAACGATCAATGGTCCGGTCACGGCCCTTGCCCTCGGCGAGATCGATCTCTACGTGGGAGGCGGGTTCACCCAGGCGGGCGGAGTGGCCGCGAACCGGATCGCGCGCTGGACCGGCGCCGGCTGGTCCCCGCTCGGGGAGGGTCTGAACGGCCAGGTCCAGGCGATCGCCGTCGCAGGCAACCAGGTGTGGGTGGGCGGTCAGTTCACCCAGGCCGGAGGCAAGCCCGCGAGCCGCGTCGCCCGGTGGAGCCGTTCCGCCAGGACCTGGTCCGCGGTGGATGGAGGCGTGGACGGGCTCGTGCGGGCGATCACGGTCGACGAGGAGGCAGTCTATCTCGGTG
This sequence comes from Thermoanaerobaculia bacterium, assembly GCA_036277235.1. Classification (GTDB taxonomy): domain Bacteria; phylum Acidobacteriota; class Thermoanaerobaculia; order Multivoradales; family UBA5704; genus DATMER01. The sequence goes on from DASUNJ010000794.1 coordinate 7,835, forward strand.
GAGCGTTCGGCTCTCCGGCGCGCCAGATCGCCCGCATGCCGCGAGGCGGGACCGGGTACGCTCTCTCGG
>DASUNJ010000795.1:0-2347 GCA_036277235.1 Thermoanaerobaculia bacterium
CGAGGACATCTTCATCAATCTCGCCGCTCCCCGGAGGGCCCGTCCACCAGCTCACCAGGAGCAGGACGACGAAGGAAGCGGCAAGGGAGACGGCGGTGGGCAGCGCTCCCGGAGGAAGAGGGATCCACCTGAGCTCCAGCATCATGTTCAGAACTGTGCCCGTGATGATGGAAGCCGTCGCGGCAGCGGCGGTGACCCGCTTCCAGTTGAGCCCCACGGCAAGGGCGGGAGCGAGAGCCGCTCCGAACGTGCCGAAGGAAAAGGTGCCCAGCAAGGCGATGAGGTCATTGTAGAGGTACGCGGTCACGGCCGCTGCCAGGGTCACTCCGACGGTCGCGATCCGGCCCCAGAGCAGCTCGTTGCGGACCTGCCGGCCGAGCGCCTTGGGGAGGTCGCGCACCAGCGCCGCCGCTCCCAGGTTCGTGAAGGAGTCGGCGGTGGACATGATCGCCGCCAGGATCGCGGCGACCGCCAACCCAGCCAGCAGGTCGGGAGCAAAGTGGAGAAGGAAGAGCGGCGCCGCGTCGTCCGGTTTTTCGAGCGGCGGGAGCTTCCCTTGGGCGACGAGCGCGGGAACGGCCAGTCCGAGTCCCAGCCAGATCAGCAGGCAGACCACCTGCGAGCCCCCGAGGATCAGCGGCAGCCATTTGAGCCGGCGGGGGTCGCGCAGCATGAAGAACTTGTGGAGCATGTGCGGCTGGCCGAGCACTCCGATTCCGAAGACGAAGAAGAAGCCCAGGGGCATCAGCACCGGCGTGTCTCCGAACGGCTCCAGGAACTGGCGGCCGAACCGCTCCGACGCGGAGATACTGCGGGCGATCTCGCCGAATCCCCCGCCCGCGTCCAGGGCATAGAAGAAGACGCCCACCGCGGCGAGGAGCATGAGCGCGCCTTGAAAGACATCGGTCCAGATCCCCGCCACCATGCCGCCCGCCGTGCTGTAGAAGAGGATGACCGCCGTACCCAGGGTCACGGCGAGCAAAGCGCTCTCGATGCCGAGCGCCGCCTTCATCACGACTCCCAGGGCGAGGAGCTGGGTCCCCAGATAACCCACGGTGCCGATCAGGACGGCCACGGCGGCGGCTCCCGAGGCGAGCCGGCTGCGGTAGCGGCAGAGGACGGCATCCGGAATCGTGTAGACCTCCCGCACCTCGGCGAGAAGCCGCAACCGCTTCGCCACGGTCCAGCCCAGGAGCCCGGCGGTAAACCCGATCGAGACGTTGATGAAGAGGGACGACAGCCCGATCCGGTAGGTCAGCCCCGGTCCCCCCACGAAGACGAAGCCGCTGAAGGCGGCGGCCATCGTGGCGATGCCGGTCACCACGACTCCCAACGCCTGTCCCGCCACCCAGAAGTCGTGCGCGTTCCGGGTGCGGCGAATCGACCAGATGCCGAGACCCACGCAGACCGCGAGGTAGAGCACCGCCACGACGACGATCAGCGGTTTATCCAGGATCGGCACGGCGGAGCCGCTCCAGGTCTTCCTCGCGGAGGTCGAAGAACGCGGCGTAGGCCCAGCTCACCAGGACGAAGGGAACCGGCACCAGGACGAAGAGCATCAAAGCCGTGCCGAGCGGAAGAGGCCCGACATCGGGCCCGCCGTCCGGCAGGAGGAGCAGCGTCGAGAGCACTCCCACCAGGACGATTCCGAGGAGCAGCAATGTCCATCGCAGGCGGGGAGCACCGAGGCCAATCAATGCCACCGGGAACACCGCCCCGCCCATCGCCAGCAGCCAGGGCGAACCCCAGGCCGAGCCGAGCAGGGAAGCCAGAGCGGCGAGAGCCAGCAGGACGAGGGCGGAGCGTTGGGCCAAGGGGGAGATTCTATCCGCTATCATCCCGGACATGCCCAAGCCGCAGGTCCAGATCCTCGTCTGCACCAACGAGCGCCCGCCAGAGAATCCCAAACCGAGCTGCGGACTCCGAGGCTCCATGGAGGTCTACCACCGCTTCAAGGACCGGGTGAAGGAGCTCGGCATCCGCGACCAGGTGATGGTAGTCCGCACCGGTTGCCTCAAGCACTGCAGCCAGGGGATCACGGTGGCCGTCTGGCCCTACAACCTCTGGTACCGGGGAGTGACCTTGGGGGATGTCGAGGAAATCCTGCAGACCACGGTGCTGGGGGAGGGGGGCGAGGTCGAGCGGCTGCGGATGCCGGATATCAGGTGGGAGTAGACCCTCCCGGCCCGGGCATGAATGCCCGGGCAACGAATAGAGGGAGGGTTTACGAACTCCTTCTCAGCACATTCCCTCGTTATAGATGTGCGTGTAGATCGTAACCGTGCCCCACTGGTACACGGAGCCGTTGCAGAAACGGATCTTCTCCCCGACCAACACAGAGTGGGCT
>DASUNJ010000796.1:0-3215 GCA_036277235.1 Thermoanaerobaculia bacterium
GGGTAGATGCGGCGACTTGTGCGTTCAACCTTGGGCATGCCTTCAAGGATCTGCCCGTCCTGCGCGACCTCGACCGGGCCGAGGGCTCTTACCGGAGAAGCCTGGTTCTACGCGAGGAGAGCGACAGCATGGGAAGGGCCCGATGCATTGGGCAGTTGGGGCATGTTGCGTACGAGCGTTTCCGCGACGCCCTCAACACTGAACGGCCCGAGGAAGAGCTTCTCCAGTATCTCAATGAAGCGGTGACGCGCTATCAGGAAGCTCTCGACCTTCTTCCGGCGGATGCGGTCAACGATCTGGCTGTTGGCCATCACCAGCTTGGTTCCATCTTCGGCGATGCGGGAGACCTCGACCGTGCGGTGCATCACTATCGAGAGTCGATTCACTATGAAGAGGCTCAGGGTAACCTCTACGGTGCCGCACAGACCCGCGGCAATGTGGCTATTGCCCTCTTCAACGCCGGACGTCGGGCGGATGCCTTGGAGTACGCCGAGGCGGCGCTGCGGGGTTTCGAACCCTATGGGGCGGGGGCGGTGAGGGAAATTGAGATGACTCGCGGATTGATCGCGACGATCCGCGGGGCGTAGGCCCTCACCCCTCTCCCAGCCGCACGCCCGGACCCCCCCGGGAGAGGGGGCGTGACTCCCTCAGCCTCTTCTCCAACCGTGACTCCGCCCGGGGGGCCTGTCGGCCCAGCGGCCCCCCGGGGGTCCAACGGTGAATCGTTTGTCAATGAACCAGCGGGGTGGGGATGCCTGAGGCAGGCGGGACACCGGCGCTCCCAGTGGTCCGGCTGCCGGATCTTCCTCCCCCTCCCTGATGCGCCTGCTTGTCGTAATCCTGTGACTTCTTCTCCCGCCTCACACCTCAGACTCTCACTACGCACGGTGCGCTCGGCCATAGCCCGAACCGCTCGTCTCCCGCGCGAAGCGCTCGGGCAGCGCCCGAGCCGTTCATCTTGGGCGCGAGCGACTCGCGCATAGCCTGGGATCATTCATCTCGTGCGCGAGCCGTTCGTGCACGGCCCGAGCCGTTTATCTCGGGCCCGAGCGGTTCGTGCGCGTCCCGAGCCGTTTTTCTCGTACGTTGACCACTCGTGCACAGCCCGAGCTGTTTTTCTCGAGCCCGAGCCGCTCCTGCCGGGAGGGAGGCGTCACCGCTCGATCTTCATGACCTTGGAGACCGTGCCGTCGCGGAAGACCACCTGCGCGCAGGCCGAGCGCGTGGTCTTACGTGCGCCGGCCCTGGGCCGATTCCTCGATGAGCTTGGCCAGGCGCTTCTTCCGGGTCTCTTCCTTCTTCGCGCTCACGACCCGCCAGATGGCCGTGCGCCGGTACCAGGGCGGCTGGGACTGGAAGAACTCCCACGCCGGTTTATTGGCGCGGAGCTGCTTCTCCTCGGCCTTCTCCAGCGCGGCGTCTTCCTTCTGCTCGTAGGCATAGGTGCCGGTCTTCGCCTCGGATCTCTTCTCGAATGCCGCGAGGCCCGCCGGGCGCATGCGCCCCAGCCGACTCAGCTCCTCCACCCGGCCGACGTTGACCGCGCTCCAGGTGCTGCCCGGCTTGCGCGGCGTGAAACGGATCCTGTAGCTGTCCTCGCCCAGGCTCTTGCGCACGCCGTCGATCCAGCCGAAGCAGAGCGCCTCGTCCACCGCTTCCGGCCAGGTGATGCTGGGCCGGCCGGAGCCCTTCTTGTAAAAGCCTACGAACAGCTCCTGCTCGCGCTCGTGATGCTTCTCCAGCCAGGCGCGGAATTCGGACGGATCAGCGAAAAAGGTCGGCTCAGCCATCACTTGGGCAGCTTGGGGATCTCGGTCCCGTAGACGTAGCGCTCGAACCAGGGCTGCCAGTCGCCGCCCGTGAGCTTGTCGAGCTCCTGCACCAAGGCGGGCGTCGTCACATGGCCGTGGCGGTTGCGCTTGAGGAGCCTGCGCAGGAGCTCGGTGAAGGCGAGGTCCCCCGCGGCGGCGCTCCCCTTCCGGCGCTGCAGCTCGAGCCGCAGGGCGTGCACGACGAGCGGCCCCTTGCCGTATTGCAGGCGCGAGAAGTCGTCGCGGTCGCGCACGTCGTGCAGGGCGATGCGGTCGGCGAGGTAGAGGCTCGCTCCCGGACGGAGCTCGCTCGCCGCCTTGACCCAGTCCTTGACCTTCTCGCCGAGCTCGTAGTCGCCGCGCTCCTTGCCGAGCAGGTACCAGACCGCCAGCGTCGCCGAGTATTCGGAGAACGCCTCGGTCAGCCAGGTCTCGTCGAAGGAGCTTATCTTGACGACGTGTCCCCACCAGCCGTGGGCGATCTCATGGAGGAAGCGGGGGTCGAGGTCGTGGTGGAACTGGCGCTTCGACCACTCCACCGGCGCAGCGTAGAACCCCGGGGCGAAGAACAGGATGCCGGGGGGAGCCTGGCCGAATCGGCTCTGGACATCGACGATGGAGATGTCGCGGAAGGGATAGGGCTCCTGGAAGAGCTGCTCGTAGAAGGCGCGGGCGTCGAAGAAACGCCCGATGAGCTTGCGCGCGGAGTCCGCCTCGGTGCTGACGGACGCCGCGGCCCGGCAGGTCACCCCGTCCCGCGCCTCCTCGACCGTCCTGAACTTGCCGGCCGCCACCACCGCGGCCTGCGACGGCTCGTCGATCCGCGTTACGAGCTTGCGCCGCCCTCCCTGTTCCGTGCGCGAGATCTCCGACCCGGAGGCGAACGGCGTCGAGGTTTCCGGCACGTCGACGCTGATCTCGAGCGTGGCCATCTCGCCGTCGAGACCCTGGCGGGGATACCAGGGGTGGGTGTCGAGCACCCAGTACGTCCTGCCGTCGGGCCGCAGGGCGAGATCGCCGTCGTAGGCGACCTCGACCTCGACCGTCTCCTTGTCGGCGAGCGCGCGGCCGAGCGCCACCAGGAGCTCGTCATCGCGGTGGAGGAAGTCGGCGCCCCGGCCGTCGACGCGGACGCTCCGGACGGTGACCGGATGCGGGCCGTCCACGTCGACGAGGCGGTCGAGGAGGTCCGCCCGCCAAAGGGAGATGCCGGCGCGGCGGGCGCGCAGGCGGGACCGGCTGACGATGCGGACCAGCTCGCCGCGAGGGTTTTCGACCGCGAGCCGCTCGTGCTCGGCGACCAGCTCCGCCGGCGGCCGGTCCCACCAGGCGCGCCCGATCGGTTGCGCCGCCAGGTCCGTCCGCCAGATCCCTTCGCGGAAGGTGGTGCCCGGATCGGTGGCC
>DASUNJ010000797.1:0-32120 GCA_036277235.1 Thermoanaerobaculia bacterium
CGGCCAGTGCGGCCAGGGTCTCCGCCTGTCCGGCCGGGTCGCTCGACAGCCGCCGCAGGTGGAGCGCCTCGCCCAAGGTGGCCAGCGCCTTCTCCCGCTGTCCGAGCCGGGCCTCGGTCTCGCCTGTCTGCTGCAGGACGAACGCGAGGCCGTAGCGGTTCTCGAGCGCCCGGTGCAGGGTGGCGGATTCGGCGAAAAGCTCCAGCGCCCGGTTCAGATCACCAGCTGTTACGTGCCCCATCGCCAGCAGCCCGAGAGACAGCGCCTTCCCGGACCGGTCCTCCGTATCCTTTGCGATCGCCAGCGCCCGCTCATAGGACTGCATCGCCGCGGGAACGTCCCCGAGCCTCTCCTGAGCTTCGCCGAGAAGGCGCAGGGTGGCCCCTTCTCCCCTGAGGTCGCCCAGCTCCCGCCGGATCGGCAGGGCCTCGTTGAACAGATCGAGAGCCCGCCGGGGCTCGCCCAGGCCCAGGTACGCGCTGCCGAGGTTGCTGAGCGTCCGGGCCTGCCACTCACGGTCGCCGAGCCCCTGGAACACCTCCAGGGCCTGGCCGTAGTAGACCAGCGCCTCGCCCAGCTCGTCCTGATCGGCGGCGAGCACGGCGAGGTTGTTGAGCATCCTCGCCTCGTTCCTCCGGTCCTTGAGGACGCGCCGCTTTTCAAGCGAGCGGGTGTAAAGCTCCTTTGCCTTACCGGGCTCCCCGAGGCTGCTGTAGGCGCCTCCGAGCCCGTTGAAGGCTTCAGCGTCCGACTCCCCCACCTCCTCCAGCAGGGGCAGGAGCTGCTCGTAGCAGCGGATCGCCTCCCGCCACTCACCAAGGTAGAGCCGGGTCAGGCACAGGTTCTGGAAGGTGACGGCCTCCCACCAGCGGTCGTTTCGCGCCCGGCCGATCTCCAGGGACCGGTCGTAGGAACCGATCGCCTCCCGGTACCGGCCCAGCATCCCCAGGGCGAGCCCCATGTGGGTGAGGGCGTCGGCCTCCCCTGCCTGGTCGCCAAGGGAGCTGAAGAGCGGGAGAGCCTCCTGGAGCCGGTCGAGCATGAGCTGGGCCTCGCCGAGCCGCTGGTGGATCACCGCAAGGCGGAACAGCGTCCGCGCCTCTTCCGGCTTGCGGCCCAGGGCTCGCCAATGCGCGAGCGCTTCCGCGTAGAGCGCCCGCGCCTGCTGCTGGGCCTCGCCGGTCTTCTGCGTGAAGAGAAGGCCGGCCTCGGTCATGAGGCGCTCGGCTTCGGTGCGCTCCGGAGGTGTGGTGGGCAGCTCCTCCACCTTGAGCAGGAAGCGGCCTTTCGGGGCCGTCGGCGCAGCCGGGCGCAGCTCCAGCCGGTACTCCCCTTCACGCTCGATCAGCCAGGATTCGATCCCTTCCCGCTCAAGGGCCGTATTGACGGTCCCGAGCGGCTTGCCGGCGGGGTCGAGGAGCGTCAAGGTCAGATCGATCCCGTGCTGCTCAACCGTGACCAGCAGGGGCTGACCCGCCACCGTGATCCGGAAATCCTGCATCCCGCCGCCGGCGAGCTCCCGCTCGACCGGGCTCCCGGGAGTCAGGACCGAGGCGGCCAGCAACAGGGCTCGCAGGAACACTGATGGCATGCATCCATTCTTTCACGCTTAGAATCGCGCCATGAACAGGCTCCTCGTCCCCATCCTCGCCCTCCTGCTCCCGGCCACCGCCACCGGCCAGAGCTTCGTCATCACCAACGCCCGCATCTTCGACGGCGAGCGCCTGATCCCCCGCGGCACGGTCGTGGTCAAGGACGGCAAGATCGAGTCCGTGGGGAAAAACGTGAAGGTCCCCGAGGGGGCGGAGCGGATCGATGCGGCCGGCGGCACCCTGCTCCCCGGGTTCATCGACGCGCACACCCATGCCTTCCTCGGCGGGCTCGAGCGGGCGCTCGCCTTCGGCGTCACCACCGAGCTCGACATGGGGAACGATCCGGCGGCCGTGCGCCCCGTGCGGGAGGAGCAGGCCCGGCCCGGCGGCGCTCCCGGCCGCGCCGACCTCTTCAGCGCCGGCAATCTCGCCACCGCTCCGAAAGGCCATGGCACCCAGTTCGGGCTGCCGATCCCGACCCTGACGAAGCCGGAGGAGGCCCAGGCCTGGGTGGACGCCCGCGTCGCCGAGGGCTCGGACTACATCAAGATCGTGGTCGAAGATTTCTCCGCCTATGGCGGCCGCTCTTTGCCCACCCTCGACAAAGCGACCGTGGCCGCCCTCATCGCAGCGGCCCATGCCCGGGGCAAGCTGGCGGTAGTCCATGTCAGCACCGCCGCCTCCGCCCGCCAGGTCATCGAGTCCGGGGCCGACGCCCTCATCCACCTCTTCACCGACCGCGAAGCCGATCCGGACTTCGCCCGTCTCGCCGCCGAGCGCAAGGCCTTCGTCATCCCCACGCTCACCATTCTCGAAAGCTCCAACGGCATCGCGAGCGGAAAGTCCCTGGCGGAAGACACACGGGTGCGCGGGTTCCTGAAGCCGGACGAGATCGAGAACCTCGGCAAGTCCTTTCCGGCCAAGACCGCGGGCGGGATGCCCGCGGCCTACAAGACCGTGAGCCAGCTCGCTGCCGCCGGGGTGCCGATCCTGGCCGGCAGCGACACGCCCAACCCGGGCACCGCCCACGGCGCGAGCCTCCACCGCGAGCTGGAGCTGCTGGTCCAGGCGGGGCTCACCCCCCAGCAGGCCCTGGTCGCCGCGACCTCGGCCCCCGCCCGCGCCTTCAAGCTCGCCGACCGAGGACGGATCGCACCCGGGCTGCGGGCCGACCTGATCCTGGTGGCCGGCGACCCGCTCAAGGACATCACGGATACGCGGAACCTCGTGCGGATCTGGAAGGGAGGCGTCCTGTTCGAGAGGCCCGTCCCCGCTCAGGCTCCGGCGCAGGCAGCACCGGCCGCTGCGCTGCCCGCGGACGGCCTGGTGAGCGGCTTCGAGGACGGCAAGCTCTCCGCCTCGTTCGGCTCGGGCTGGTCGGAGTCCACGGACAAGCTGTTCGGGGGAGTCTCGGAGGTCAAGGTGGAGGTGGTGAGCGGCGGAGCGCAGGACAGCCGGCACGCGCTGAAGATCTCGGGCGAGGCCAAGCCCGGGTTTGCCTTCCCCTGGGCCGGTGCTCTCTTCATGCCCGGAGCGCAGCCGATGGCTCCGGCCAACCTTGCGGACGTCCAGGCCCTGGAATTCTGGATGCAGGGAGACGGCGCCGTCACCGTGATGCTCTTCGCCACCAGCCTCGGACGCAACCCTGCGCTGAAGACCTTCGAGGCCGGCAAGGAGTGGACGAAGTACACGTTTCCGATCTCCGACTTTCCCGGAGTCGACCCGAGCGGGCTCATGGGCATCTTCTTCGGAGTCAGTCCGGCCCCGCGGGCGTTCGAGATCCGGGTGGACGACGTCCGGCTGGTCAGGAAGTAGGGAGCCCGGCGAGCAGCGAGCGCACGTGCTCCAGCTCGTCCTCGTTCACCGTGTGCCCCATGGCCGGGTAGATCCGTTCGGTCACGCTCGCGCCCATGCGGGTGAGCACCTCCGTGCTCTCCTTCACCCGCTGCAACGGGATGTGCGGGTCGCGGTCGCTGCAGCCCAGGAAGACCGGCGTGCCGTCGAAGGAACCCGGGTAATCGCGCGGCGTTTCGGGCGGGCCGATGAGCCCGCCCGAGAGCCCCGCTATTCCACCAAAGCGCCGGGCGTTCCTCGCAGCGTACTCCAGGGACAGGCAGGCCCCCTGGGAAAAGCCGAGCAGGACCGTGCGCTCCGGCGGGATGCCCTCCGCGCCAAGCCGTTCGACGAGGTGGCCGAGCAGGGCCAGCCCGTTCGACAAGCCCGGCTCGTTCTTCTCGATCGGCGCCAGGAAGCTGAAGGGATACCAGGAGTACCCCTCGGCCTGTGGCGCGAGATACGCAAGGTCGGGCCGGCCCAACTCGCGCCCCAGGCTCAGGATGTCCTCGGCCGGGGCGCCCCGGCCGTGGACCAGGATCATGGCCGCCGTCGCCTGACCCAGAGGACTCCCGGCCGCGAGAACACGGGCGCTCATGCCGCGCCTCCGACCTTCTCCCCGACCTCGATCGGCGGCAGAATGCCTTCAATCTTCGTGCGCTCCGGCTCCAGCCACGGCGGCAGCTTCAGGCCGGCGCCCAGGGTCTCCACCGGCTCGTCCTTGGTGAAGCCCGGCGGATCGGTGGCGATCTCGAAGAGCACGCCGCCCGGCTCGCGGAAGTAGATCGAGTGGAAGTACTGCCGGTCCAGGATCGGGCTCGCGTGGAAGCCTCGGCGCGTCAGCTCCTCGTGCCAGGCGCGCTGGTTGGCGTCGTCGGGAGTCCGCCAGGCCACGTGGTGAACTGTTCCGGCCGCCACCTGCCCCCGCGGCGCGCTCGGGCTGCCCACCACGTCCACCCGCGTGCCGCCCCCCGCATCGAAGCGGAAGTGGTCGCCGAGCTCGCCCGCCGGACGGAAGCCCAGGAGCCCGGTCAGCACCTCGGAGGTGACCTGGGGGTTCCACTCGGTCAGCGTGACCCCCTCGAAGCCGCGCACGGCGTGCTCGGCCGGGACCGGCCCCGCCTCCCACGGCGTCCGTTCGTCGCCGGAGCGGGCCACCAACTCCAGAAGAAGACCGTCGGGGTCGCGGAGCGTCAGCACCTCCTCCTCGAAACGCGGGCGCGGAGCCTCATGGGCGATCCCGAGCCGGTCGAGCCGGTCGATCCACCAGCCGAGGGAGCCTTCCGGCACCGAGAACGAGGTCACCGTCGCCTGGCCGGCGCCGTGGCTGCCCAGCCGGGCCATGGGCCACGGGAAAAAGGTCAGGATGGTGCCGGGATGGCCCTGCTCGTCCCCGTAGTAGAAGTGATAGGTCCCCGGATCGTCGAAGTTCACGGTCTTCTTGACCAGGCGCAGGCCGAGCACGCCCGTATAGAAGTCCACGTTTGCCTGCGGATCCCGCGCGATCGCGGTGACGTGATGGATGCCTCCGATCTGTCTGTCCATGCCCCAGCTCCTTTCACCCGTTCCAACAGGAATGTATTCCATCGCGGCTCCGCCTGGAGCGACGGCCGCTTCCCGTCGAGCCGAGGCCGCTCGGCCCGGAGCGATGACGGCTCGGCTTCGAGCCACGGCTGCTCCGACCGAAGCCACGACCGCTCGACCTGGAGCCACGACCGCTACGTCTGAAGCCACGGCTGCTTCGACTGAAGCCACGGCCGCTTCGATCTGAGCCACGGCCGCTTCGATCTGAGCGGCGGCCGCTCGGCTTCGAGCAAGCTCGGCTCGCCGGCAAGCGGTCATCGCTTCGGAAGGCCGAAGCCGGTGGTAACCTCTCTCCCATGCCCCCCTGGCTCCTCCGGCTTGCCAAAGGCAAGGTGCCGCGGATCTCCGAGACCGAGCGCCAGGCGCTCGAGGCGGGGACCGTCTGGGTGGACGGCGAGCTGTTCTCCGGCCGGCCGGATTTCAAGAAGATGCTGCGGGAGCCCTACCCCGAGCTTTCGGAGCGCGAGCGCGCGTTCCTCGACGGTCCGGTCGAAACCGTCTGCGCCATGGCCGACCCGGCCGCCGAGCCGTCGCCGGAGGTCTGGCGCTACCTCAAGGAGCAGCGCTTCTTCGGCCTCGCCATCCCCGAAGAGCACGGCGGCCACGGCTTTTCCGCCCTGGCCCAGTCCACCATCTTCGGCAAGCTGGCCTCGCGCTCCCTCGGCCTGTCGGCCGTCGTCCTGATCCCCAACTCGGTTGGCCCCGGCGAGCTGCTGCTGGAGTACGGCACGCCCGAGCAGAAGGCCCACTACCTCCCCCGCCTGGCCCGCGGCGACGAGATTCCCTGCTTCGCGCTCACCGAGCCCGAGGCCGGGTCCGACGCCGCCTCGCTGCGCTCAGAGGGGGTCCTGTTTCGCGACCGCGAAGGCCGGCTCGCCCTGCGCCTGAATTGGGCGAAGCGGTACATCACCCTCGCGCCGGTCGCCACCCTGCTCGGGCTCGCCTTCCGGCTGCGCGACCCCGAGAACCTGCTCGGCAAGGGCGAGGGAATTACCGTGGCCCTCGTGCCCACCCACCTGCCCGGGGTGAGAATCGGCGACCGCCACGATCCGCTCGGAATGCCCTTCCCCAACGGCCCCACCGAGGGGCGGGATGTGGTCGTGCCGGCCGAGGCGATCCTCGGCGGACCGGCCTGCGCCGGGCTCGGCTGGAAGATGCTCATGGAGGCCCTCTCGGCCGGCCGGGCGATCTCGCTGCCTGCGCAGTCGGTCGGCGGCGCCAAGTACGTGGCCCGGGTGGTGGGCGCCTACAGCATGATCCGGCGGCAGTTCGGGATCGCGATCGGCCGCTTCGAGGGCATCGAGGAGCCGCTCGCCCGCATCGGCGGGCTCCTCTACCTCATGGAGGCCGCGCGGGTCTTCACCTGCGGCGGGGTGGACGCCGGGCACCGCCCCTCCGTCCTCTCCGCGGTCTCCAAATACCACCAGACCGAGCTGCTGCGCGCCCTCGTCCAGGACGGCATGGACGTGATGGGCGGCGCCGCGATCTGCCTCGGGCCGCGCAACCTGTTGGCCCGCGCGCACATCGGAGCGCCCATCGGGATCACGGTCGAAGGGGCGAACATCCTCACCCGCACCCTGATCCTCTTCGGCCAGGGAGCGATCCGCTGCCACCCGTACGTCCAGAAGGAAATGCGGGCGCTGGAGGCGGGGGACGCCAAGGGACTGCGCAAGGCGCTCCTCGGCCATGCCGGCTTCTTCCTAAGGAACCTGGTCCGCTCCACGCTCAGGCTGGGGAGCTCGCCGGTCGAAGGTCCCACGGCCGGCTACTACCGCAAGCTCGCCCGGGCCTCGGCCCGCTTCGCGCTGCTGACCGACCTGGCGCTGCTGGCGCTCGGCAGCCGGCTCAAGCAGAGGGAGAAACTCTCCGGCCGCTTCGCGGACGTCCTCTCCTGGATGTACCTGGGCTTCTGCGCGCTGCGGCGCTTCGAGGCCGAGGGCCGCCGCGAGGAGGACCTGCCGCTCGTCCGCTGGTCGGTCGAGCACGCCCTCTCCCGCATCCAGACCGCCTTCGAGGGGATCCATCAGAACTTCCCGGGTCCGCTCCGAATCCTGATCCCCCGCGGCCGGATCGGCGCTCCGCCGAGCGACCGTCTCGGGGCCGAGGTGGCGGACGTCCTCCGCCGCCCGGGAGAGCAGCGGGACCGTCTTACGCAGGATCTCTTCGTGCCCACCGGCCCGGACGAGGCGCTCGCACGGCTGGAGCGCGCCTTCATCCTGACCTGGGAGGACGCGCCCGAGGCGGCGGCGGCGCGGGCGGACGCTCTTCGGGTGGACAGCTTTCCGCCCGAGGAAGACAGCTTGCCAGTGAGGGCTCTTCTGGCGCAACATCGCGGGCCATGAACGCCCCTGCCCTTTTCCTGCTCCTGGCCTCCGCCCCCGGCGTCGACGCCGCTGCGGCCGAGCGCCTTGCGAACCTCGCCCTCGCCTGCGTCCATCGCGAGTACCCGAACAAGATCGCCCACGTGATGAACGGCGATCCCGACGTCAAGCCGCCGCGGGAGCTCACCCCGTCCTTCTATGGCTGCTACGACTGGCACTCGGCCGTGCACGGCCACTGGCTGCTGGCGCGGCTGGCCCGCCGCTTCCCCGACGCTCCCCTGGCGGCGAAGGCGCGGACGGCGCTGGACAAGAGCCTGACCGCCGACAACGTCGCGGCTGAGGTGCGCTACCTGGAAGCCCCGGGCCGCAACACCTTCGAGCGCCCCTACGGCCTGGCCTGGCTCCTCCAGCTCGCGGCCGAGCTGCGGGAGTGGGAAGACCCCCAGGCGCAGCGCTGGGTCAAGAACCTGGAGCCGCTCGAGCGGGCCGCGGCGCAACGCATCCGCACCTGGGCGCCGAAGCTCTCCTTCCCCATCCGCACGGGCGAGCACAACCAGACCGCATTCGGTTTCGGGTTGATCCTGGACTGGGCGCGCAGCTCGGGAGATCAGGAAACCGCTGCGCTCATCGAGTCGCGGGTGCGCGATCTCTATCTCAAGGACCGCGCCTGCCCGCTGGCGTACGAGCCCTCCGGCGAGGACTTCCTCTCTCCCTGCCTGGGCGAAGCGGACCTCGCCCGCCGCGTGCTCGCGCCCGAAGCCTTCGCCGAGTGGCTGGGCGCCTTCCTGCCGCAGATCCCGAAGGACGGCCGGGGCGACTGGCTCGCGCCCGGAGTCGTCACCGATCCCACGGACGGCAAGCTCGCCCACCTGGACGGCCTCAACCTCTCGCGGGCCTGGATGCTCGAAGGAGTGGCCGCGGCCCTGCCGCCGAGCGATTCCCGCGTTCCCGCGCTGCGCGCCGCCGCCGCAGCGCACCGGGAGTCGGGCTTGCGCGCGGTGACCGGCGAGCACTACGAAGGGGGGCACTGGCTGGGGAGCTTCGCGACCTACCTGGTCACGGGGAGAGGGTTGCCTACGATACCCCGAGAATCCAACCCTCCAGCCGCGCCCTCTCCTGCTCCTGCTCCGAAAGCGGCGGAGTGAAGTAGGGACGCAGCAGGCCGAGCTGATCGCGCTCCTGGAGCCAGGCGCAGATGGCGTAGGCGTCCAGATCCATCTTGCTCAGCCCCTCTTTGAGGTAGCGGTGTCGCAGCCGCGCCGGGCGCACCTCGGCCACGACCGACCTTCCGGCCGGCACCTCGAAACCGTCGAACGGCCAGAAGTGAGCGCTGTCGCCGACACGGCGCAGGTAGTCGATCCACGGCAGGCCCGCGTGCGTGGCCTTGGCCGGGCTGTCCTGGATGTCGAACTGGAAGACGCTGCGCGGGAAGGCGGTCCAGCGGCCGGTGAGGCGGTGCTCGTCCGGATCGCCGGTGCGGGGGTTGCCCGGCAGGAGCTCGCGGACCGAGAACTTGTCCGTGGGCCAGTGGCCCTCGAAATCGGTGAGGAACTGGTCCCAGGAATTGAGCTGGTGCCGGTCCATGTAGCTCTGCGGAAACGAAAAGGCGTGGTCGAGCCCGACGATGGTGGAGAAATCCTCCTCGGTGAGACGGGCGAGCAGCCACTCGGCCAGCTCGCGCCGGCTCCAGCGGCCGTCCCCCGCAGCCGGGTTCTGCTCCAGGTACGGCTCGTGGTCCTCCCGTGCCGAATAGACGCGGATCTCCCGGATCCTCTCCCCCGGTTCTTTCCGGCCCGAGTAACGAATCCCGATGTAATGATGGAAGTCAGGCATTGAGATCTCCCTCCCCGTTGCAGGAGGGAGATCTTATCTCAGGCAGCGGCGGCTGCGACCAGGGCTTGGATGGCGGCGCGGTCGGACTGGCCGATGCGCAGGAACTCGACCCCTACGTGGTGCTCGCGTCCCTCGCGGGACTCCCAGGCCACGCGGCCGTCCGCCCGCAGCTCGCGGTTGCCCAGGGTGATGCGCAGCTCCATGAGCGAGAGATAGCCGATCGTGTCGTCGGAAACGAGCATGCAGCCGCCCGCTCCGAGCACCTTGACCCAGGCGATCTTCTCCTTCCGGCGGTCGCCGAGGATCTTGACATACGCGATGCTGTCGGCCGCGATGCGCGGATATCTGCGGATGGGGCGCTGCATGGTCTCGCCTCCTCCGGGCGTTGCTGCTTGCCGGAAGTTTGATCTATAACTTTACGTAAATAGCCTGAGGAGATCAAGGGCCGGCCTGTCATGGGACGTGCTGCGGACGTTCGTGATGTTCATGCGCGGGCGGCGGGGTAGAGACGCCCCAGTACGCTACCACCGCCATACCGGGTGTAAACAGGCGGGGCGTCTCCCACGGCATTACCGATCGCCACAGCCGGTCCTGCCTGCGTGAAAGCCGCCCGGCCTCATCTGCCAGCCGCGTCGCGCGCTGTCGGCGTTCGTGATGGCTGGGGCCATGAGACACCCCGACAGAGCTGTACACCCGGCAGGTTTGTGGTCGCGTACTGGCGCATCTCTACACGGAAATCCCAACCCACGGGCAGCGATCACGTGCCGCGGTGTATTCTCTCCAGGTCATTTCATTCGGAGGGGATATCGCATGGAGCCTCTGTTGTTCAGGAACCGGTTCCGGGTTCCTTCGGCACGGTTGCGGGGCTGGGATTATCGCTGGCCGGGTGTCTATGCGGTGACGATCTGCGTCAAAGGACGGGTGTGTTGCCTGGGAGAGGTCGTGGACGCGGACGTGGCGCTCTCGCCGATCGGCGTGATCGTCGCGGAGGAGTGGTTGGCGATTCCACGGACGCACCCACAGGTGATCTTGGATGAATGGATCATCATGCCGGACCACCTGCACGGTATCCTGACTTTCCAGGGTGACGAACGCCCGGCTCCGGAGGGCCGCCTGTCTGCCGGGTCTCTCGGCGCGGTCGTGGGACAGTTCAAGCAGCGGACCACCAAACGCATCCGGGCGAGGCGGCAGCCCGACTTCTCCTGGCAAGACCGCTACTTCGACCAGATCCTCAAAAACGAAGGCGAACTGGCACACTACCGCGTATACATCCGCGGAAATCCCAGCCGCTGGAGGTCCACGGAGGCCCCGTAGAGACGCCCCCAGTACGCTGGCATGAACCTGCCGGGTGTACAGGGCCGGGGCGTCTCCCACGGCATTACCGATCACCACCGCAGGCCTGCCTGCACGAAAAGCCATGAGAGACGCCCCGACCGTGTACACCCGGTAGGATCTTGCCAGCGTACTGGGGCGTCTCTACGCGGTCCCGCACACCGGGTTTCATGGACATAGAATCCGCGCGATGATCGATACCCTCGTGATCGGCGCCGGCATCTCGGGCCTCACAACCGCCTTCCATCTCGCCCGGGGCGGCCAGCGGGTCGCGGTTCTCGAAGCCTCGCCCCGGGTGGGCGGCTCCCTGGAGACGAAGCCGGACGGCCCCTGGCGCTTCGAGCTGGGACCGAACACGGTCCTGGAGAGCCACGAGTCCGTCACCCGGCTGATCCGCGAGGCGGGGCTCGACGGGGAAAAGGTCACGGCGTCGCCCTCGGCCAGACGCCGCTATCTCTGGAAAGGCGGCCAGCTCCATCCACTCCCCTCGGGACCGCTCGGCTTCCTCCGCACGCCGCTTTTCCCTGCCTCGGCCAAGCTCCGTCTGCTCCGCGAGCCGTGGATCTCCAAGGGTGATGAGGAGGAGAGCATCGCCACGTTCGTGCGCCGGCGGCTCGGACAGGCTTTTCTCGACTATGCCGTGGGACCGTTCGTCTCGGGAGTGTACGCGGGCGATCCCGAGCGGCTCTCGGTGCGGCACGCAGTGCCCAGGATCGCGGACCTGGAGCGGGAGCACGGCAGCCTGATCCGCGGCGCCCTGGCCAAGAAGGGCGCAGGGCCACGAGGAGCCATGTTCTCCTTCCGCGAGGGCATGGAGCAGCTCCCTCGCGAGCTGGCGCGCCAGCTCGGAGACGTGCGCACCGGCGTCGCCTGCTTGCGGATCGTCCGCTCGGCAGAGGGTTTTCGCGCCGAAACGGACTCAGGTCCGGTCGAGGCGAGCCGGGTGGTCCTCTCCGTACCTGCGGATGTCGCAGCCCGGCTGCTGGAGAGAGAGGGCCTCGCGGAGATTCCCTACGCGCCGGTGTCGCTGGTGTCGACCGGCTGGCGCCGCGAGGACGTCGCCCATCCGTTGGACGGCTTCGGGTTTCTGGCGCCGCGCAAGGAGGGGTTGCGGGTGCTCGGCGTGCTCTTCCCGTCCGAGATCTTCCCGGGGCGGGCGCCCGCGGGGCACGTCGTCCTGACCGCCTTTGCCGGCGGCCGGACCGATCCCGAGGTGGCGACGTGGGAAGACGACCGGCTGATGTCCGAGGTGCTGGGCGAGCTACGGCGAACAGTCGGGGTGCGAGGCGAGCCGGTGATCTCTACGATCCGGCGCTGGCCGCGGGCGATCCCCCAGTACGAGCTGGGACACGGCCGATTCCTCGAAATGGCACGGGAGGCCGAGTCGGCCCTGCCCGGTCTGCGGATCGGCGGCAACTTCCTCCGCGGGGTCTCCGTCCCGGACTGCATCCGGAACGCGACCGCCCTGGCGGAGGAGCTCCTTCAGCGCTGAGCCGTTTTCTTCGCCTCCATCCTCTTCTGCTGCGCGTCGTCGTGATCGAGCACGTTCCCGAAGTGCTCCAGGAAGAACATCTTCCCCTGCTGGAAAAGCGGCTGGTCCGCGCCGCGCCAGAGCACGGGCCTGACGAACGTGGCAACCTGGAGCGATACGAAGCCGAAGAGGAAGAGCCAGAGGACCATCCCTCCCCCGGCGCCGCTCTCGCGGAGCGCCCGGCCCAGGAACCTCCAGCCGAAGGTCAGCGAGACCGCCCACATCAGCACGTGTACCCAGACCGCCGAGGCCAGGTACCGGCTGCTCACCGAGAACAGCCAGGCGATCGGCAGCAGCGCGGCCAGGAGGAGACCCAGGGTGGCGGCGAACCCGGAGACCGTGGCGGCGAGCTGGCGCTTCGACCAGCGCGCGCCGGAAAGGGCGCTGAACACGTAGAGGCTCGGCAGGCAGAGCGCCAGGGCCAGGCCCACGATGATCGGCGCCTTGAAGGCCGAGACCAGGATCTGGGAGCCGCCCTGGAACAGGCCGGCCACCGCGCCGTAGAGCAGGAAGCCCACGAGCGCCCCGCCCAGGAGCCATCCGGGCGCCGAGGAGCCGGCGGCGATGGACTGCGGCTCCGTCAGGAGCCGGTCGAACGTGCGGAGGCCACGTCCTCCTCCTTGGGGGTTTTCTTCGGTTTCCATGCTTTCTCCTCCCTTTGGGGGCCGCCGAGCAGGTGCGGCAGGATGTCGGTGAAGACGAACTCGTAGACGTTGCCGTGGAGAGCGTCCGGGCGCAGGAACACGACCGGCTTGTAGACGCTGCCGACGAACGGGCGCAGGGCCCAGGCGACCTCTCCGCCCACCAGGGCGAAGGCCGCGATCCAGACGAAGAAGACGGCCCGGGCTGGCCGTCCGAACGAGCGCATCCCCCGCCAGAGCACGGCCATGCCGGCCAGGCCGCTGCCGCCCACGAACGCCGTGTGCAGCAGATAGAGCAGGTTGTGCGCGGTGCGCGCCTCCTCCGTGGGAGGGGGCGCGCTGAGCGTGTAGAGCAGGGCGACCGGCGCGAGCGCCGCGAGGAGCAGGCTGCCCGCCGCCAGGGCCAGGAAGGTCAGCACCGCGACCTGCCCGACCCGCAGAGGCAGGCCCAGCAGGGCGGCGCCTGCCCAACTGAACGGCACGGTCAACGCCGAGGTCAGGAGCAGGACAAGAGGGAGCTTGAGGGCGACGTAGAAGGCGAGCCGCGGCCCGTGCCACACCCCCAGGACCGCGCCGTAGGCCGCGGCCGAGAGGATCATCAGGAGGCTCAAGGCGAGCCAGCCTCGGAAGAGGGCGCGGCCGGCGGTCACCTCTTCGAGGAGGTCGCCGGCCCCGCGCAGCAGGTCCTTCGCGATAGTCCCTATCATGGGCCGATCATGTGCGGTTCCTTCGAGGTATACGGACCCGCGCCGGAGAGCGTCGCCCTTCGTGTAGAATCCCGCCCGCTCCTATGGCAACACCTCCGCCGCAGCCCCTGCCCGCCCGGAAGAAGCTCGTCTTCTCCCTCGTCCTGCTCGGATTCGTCTGGATCCTGGTCGAGCTCGCCTGCTGGGTGGGCCTCTGGGCTTTAGGCAAGTACAAGGGGGTGGAGTACACGCCCGCCCTGGTCCGGACCCTCTCCGACAAGCACCGGGGCATCATCCAGGCGCACATCGGAGAGAGCGGCTCCTACGTGCTCTTCGACCCGGAGCTGGGCTGGACCATCCGTCCCAACGGCTCCAAGAGGGGCTATAGGACCAACCGCCACGGCATCCGCGCGAGCCGCGAGTACGCGCTCGAACCGCCGCCGGGAACGCTGCGCCTCGCCGCCTTCGGAGACTCCTTCACCCACGCCAGCGACGTGCCCAACGGGGAGACCTGGCACTTCCGGATGGAAGAGATGGGCCCGGAGACGGGGAAACGATTGGAGGTGCTGAACTTCGGCGTCCCCGGGTTCGAGCCCGGCCAGGCCCTGCTCCGCTACCGGCGCGACGGGGTGAAGTTCCATCCCCACGTGGTGCTGATCGGGTTCATGTCCGAGAACATCAACCGGGTGGTCAACACCTTCCGGCCGTTCTACTTCCCCAAGAGCGGCGTGCCCTTCACCAAGCCGCGCTTCGCGCTGCGCGGCGGCGAGCTGGTGCTGGTCCCGAACCCGATCCAGAGCTTCGACGGCTACCGCGAGCTCCTCAGGGAGCCCGAAAAGGTCTTGCCGCGCATCGGCGAGAACGACTACTTCTACCAGCGGAGCTCGAAGCCCAATCCCATGGACTTTCTGCCCTCCGTCCGCTTCGGGAGCATCTTCTCCGATCAGTACCTCCACCAGCCCACCCGCCGTGGTGGGGTTTACAACGTCCGGTCCGAGGCCTATCAGGTCACCCGGAGCGTGCTGGAAGAGTTCTACAAAGAGGCCGCTGAAAACGGTTCCCTTCCGATCATCGTGCTCTTTCCGGAGCGCCGGGACATCCGCACCCGGCAGGAGGGGAAGACGGTCGTCTACCAGCCCCTGCTCGACGAGCTGCGGGGCAAGGGCTACCGCGTGATCGATCTGCTGGAGGGGTTCGAGCGCTACGACCCGCAGGGGGAGATGATGAAGAAGAAGTTCATCCACTATCCGAAGAGCGGGAACCGCATGGTGGCGCGGCACATCCTGGATTACCTGGAGAAGAACAAGCTGACCACGCCCGAAGGCCTGCGGGTGGCCCTGAAAAGCGCCAGCGCCTCACAGGAGTGAGGCGGAAGGCTTGCCCGAGGGGGCCGGGTTGGGGGCCCGGTACAGCTCGAGCCCCCCTTGGGGTTGAGCGGTCCGTCCTTAGCGCACCGCGCCGCGGCGGAACAGATTGACGATAGCGAGCAGAATCACCGCGCCCAGAAGCGACACGAGCAGAGACGGCAGGCTCAGGTCGCCGGAGGTCACGGTTCCGGTGCCGAACAGGGGAGCCAGCAGCAAGCCGGCGAGAAGCGCGCCGATGATGCCAACGACGATGTTCAGGATCACGCCCTGCTGGGCGTTCGTACGCATGACCATGCTGGCGATCCAGCCGATCAGGCCACCTACGATAAGCATAATGATGATGTTCATGACGGTCCTCCTCTTGTTGGGTTGCTCTCCGGGGTCGATCTCGACCCTGCTCCTGACAAAAGCAACTGTCGTGCCACTCGCGATCCGGCCACCAGGGAGCTTTTGGGTGTACGCTGTTGGAGAGGGCTGAAGGAGGAGGTTCGATGAGGGTTCGATTGGCCTTGCTTGCCGGGCTGATGACCTGCTGTGTCTTCCTGCAGGGGGTCCAGGCGGCCCCGCCGCAGTTCGGCGAGCTGATCGAGGTCAACGTCGTCAACGTCGACATCCATGTCACGGACCGGGCCGGCCGGCTGGTGACCGACCTCCGCCGCGAGGACTTCGAGGTCTTCGAAGACGGGAAGCGGGTGGAGCTCACCCACTTCCGGGTTGTGACCGCCGACGCGCAGCCCACGGCAGCCGCGCCTCCCCCGCCGTCCCCGTCCCAGCCCGCGGTGGCTCCTGCCCCCCCGAGCGCTCCGCAGCTCCCCGCGGAAGAGCGGCTCCACCTGATCGTCTACGTCGACAACTTCAATCTCTCCCCGCACCATCGCACCAGGGTCCTGAAGCAGCTCCGGGGCTTTCTCAAGGACCTCGGCCCCGCGGACCGGGTCATGCTGGCCACCAACGACATGTCGATGAACGTGCGCCTGCCGTTCACCAGCGATCCGGCCGCCCTGGAGGCGGCCCTGGACGAGATCGAGAAGCTCCCCACCTTCGGCCAGGAGTCGGCCAACGAGCGGCGGCAGATCGTCCACCGGATCCTCGAGCTGCGGGAAGCGGTGCGGGTGTTCGACGGCCCTTGCAGCAACATGCTGCTCGCGCCGGCCGAAAGCTATGCCGAGACCACCCGCCAGGAGGTCCTGCGCTCCATCAACGCCATGACCGTCCTGGTGAACTCCCTGTCAGGTGTCCCCGGCCGCAAGGCGCTGCTGCACGTGAGCGACGGGCTTCCGGTCACTCCGGGCGAAGAGGCGTACCAGCTGCTGGTCGAGCTCTGCGGCGGGGGCACCCAGTCGGGGATCGAGGACGTCTTCGACGGGGATCTCCTGGATCAGAACGTCCAGATCAGCGGACGCACTCTCATGATCAAGGCTCAGGGTTACAGCACAGTCGCGGACTTCGACAAGCTCGCGGCCCATGCCAACGCCAACCGGGTGACGCTCTACACCCTGCAGGCGAGCGGCCTCGGCGCCACGGGGGCGGACGCGGGCGGCTTCGGCCTGGAGGAGCGGATGTACCAGCTCCCGTCCATGCAGTCCATCTACATCGCCAACCTGCAGAACTCGCTCTCCCTCCTGGCGACGGAGACCGGGGGACGGGCCATCTTCAACGCCAACGACATGACGTCCGACCTGCGCCGGATCCAGGATGAGCTGGGAAGCTACTACTCCCTCGCCTATTCGCCGGCGCACACCGGGGACGCGCGCCAGCACCGGATCGAGGTGAAGGTCCGCCGTCCAGGGCTCCAGGTCCGCTATCGCAAGGGCTACCGCGACAAGCCGGCGATCGAGCGCGCCGTGGACCGGACGCTCGCCGCCGTCTACCACGGCTTCGAGGAGAACCCGCTCGACGTCACCCTGGAGATGGGAGCGCAAAGGATGACAGAGGGGAGCCTCGTCTCCGTCCCGATCAAGCTGCGCATCCCCCTGTTCAAGCTGGGCATCTTCCCCCAGCCGGACGGGACCTACCGTGGGCGCCTGCGGCTCCTCGTGAGCACGCGGGACGGCAAGGGAGGGGTCTCCCCCATGCGGCAGGTCGAGGTGCCGCTCCAGATCCCGCGGGAGGAGGTGCTCTACGCCATGGGCAAGTTCTACGACTACGAGCTGACCCTCAACCTCGCCCCCGGCGAGCAGCACGTGGCCATCGCCGTTTGGGACGAGAGCACGGCCACGACCTCCGTGCTAAGCCGCACGCTGACCGTGAGCGCGCCCTCCGCGACCCGCTAGGACATCGACAGGACGACCTTGCCAAAGACGCCTCCGCGCTCCAGGGCGCGGTAGGCGTCGGCCGCCTTCTCGAAGGGGACCACCCGGTCCACGATGGGACGCAGGCGGCCGTCCTTGAGACGCGGCAGGGCGAAGGCGTTGAAGTCGGAGACGAGAAGGGCCTTCTCCGCCCGCGAGCGCGGACGGAGCACGGAGCCCACGATCTTCAGCCGGCGCGAGAGGACGCGACCGAGGTCCACCTCGGCCTTGTTGCCCGCCAGAAGCCCCACCAGCACCAGCCGGCCCCTCTCCCGCAACGAAGCCAGGTGGCCCGGCAGCTCGGAGCCGCCGACGAAGTCGAGGACGAGATCGACCCCCCGGCCGCCGGTGGCCTCCAAGACTTGGTGGGCCAGGCGCGGCCCCGACACGCAGATCTCCTCGACGCCGTAGCCACGGAGCAGCTCCAGGCGGTCGCGGTCGCGGCCGGCGGCCAGGACCCGCGCCCCCAGCTCGCGGGCGAGCTGCACGGCGAAGCTCCCCATGCCGCCGCTCGCCCCGCTGATCAGCACGGTCTCCCCGGCCTGCAACCCACCCTCGGCCACCAGGTTGGTCCAAGCGGTGAGCGCGGCCTCGGGGATGGCGCCGCCCTCGGCGAAGGAGAGGTTGTCAGGGAGGGGCATGAGCTGCCCGGAGGGAATCGCGGCCCGGGTGGCGTGGCCGCCTCCCCCGAGAAGAGCCATGACACGGGCGCCCGGCAGCCACAGGCCGGAGCCCGCGCCGATCACCCGGCCGGCGCACTCCAGGCCCGGGACCTCGCTCTCCCCCGGCGGAGGAGGATACTGGCCGCGGAGTTGGTACAGGTCGGCGTGGTTGATCCCGGCCGCCTCGACCGCGACCAGGACCTCGCCCGGCCCGGGGGCCGGGTCGGGGAGGTCGCCGATGCGCGGCGAGGAGTGGCGCGGGTCGGTCAAAGGGAGAACGGCCCGCACGCCAGCTCCGGTCTCAGCGGGTGCCTACAGGGCGAATCTTCGGCACCGGCTTGGGATCTTCGGTCTTGAAGGGGGTCGCCGGCTTGAGCTCGAGCTTGTCCCCGTGAAGGGGGCGGTCAAGGCCCATGCTCCCCTCCTCCAGCCAGGCGTGCTTGCCATCCAGCACCTTGAGCGCGATCTTGTACTTGCGCACGTCGTCGTTGCTCCACAGGTCCTGGAAGAGCCGGACGATCCGGCGCCGCGAGTTGCGGCAGAAGAGATCGGCCAGCTCGGCGGCGTTCTCGGCCTCGGAGTGGCCGGCCTCGCGGAAGGCCTGCGCGCGGGAGACCGACGATGCCATCGCGAACAGCTCGTTGGCGATGTCGACCAGCCGGAACAGGAAAGCCTGCTTGTTCTGCAGCTTGGCCTGATGGACGACCATGCCGTGGAAGATCTGCCGTGACAGCCGGCGGGTGTTGCGCTCGCAGAAGCGCAGGTGCCCGGCCAGATCGCCGAACTCCTGGAAGCGCGGCCACTGGCCCCAGCCCAGCCACCGGGTCGGGTACCAGGAACCGTAGAAGGCGGCCATCTTCGGCAGCTCGGAAAGCTTCTCGGCCACGCTCTTCTCGGGATCGATCATGGCGCCGGCCACCTGCAGGTGCTTGTCCACGGCCTCGCGGGCCATGAACAGGTGCATGATCTCGCTCGAGCCCTCGAAGATCTTGTTGATGCGATAGTCCCGCATCATCTGCTCGACCGCGATCGGCGCCTCGCCGCGGGCCTCCAGCGAGGTCGCGGTCTCATAGCCGCGGCCGCCGCGGATCTGCATGGTGTCGTCGATGATCTCCCACGTCCAGAAGGAGTTCCACTCCTTGCAGGCCGCGGCCTCCAGGCGGATGTCGTAGCCGCCGCGGTCCGACATCTCGGTGGCGAGCAGCGCGATCGACTCCATGGCGAAAGTGGTCGCGGCCATGTCGGCGATCTTGTGAGAAATGGCCTCGTGCTTGCCCACGGGGCGGCCCCACTGCACGCGCTCGGAGGCCCACTTGCGCACGATCTCCAGGCAGAGCTTGGCCGTGCCGACGGAGCCGTTGGGGATCGAAAGCCGGCCGTCGTTGAGGGTCGTGAGGGCGATCTTGAGGCCCTTGCCCGCCTCGCCGATCAGGTTCTCGGCAGGCACCCGGACGTTCTTGAAGCTGATCACCGCGTTGGCGAGCGCCCGCAGGCCCATGAAGTGGCAGCGGTGCTCGACCTTCACGCCCGGCCACTCGTTCTCCACCACGAAGGCGCTGATCTTCCTGCTCTTGGGATCGGCCGCCATGACCACGAGAAGCTTCGAGATGGTGCCGTTGGTGCACCAGAGCTTCTCGCCGTTGAGGATGTAGTCGCCCTCGGGAGTGCGCTCGCAGGTGGTCATCAGGCGGGCCGGATCGGAGCCCACCTGCGGCTCGGTCAAGGCGAAAGCGGAAATGTCGCCCTTGGCGCAGCGCGGCAGGTACTTCTGCTTCAGCGCCTCGGAGCCGAACAGCTTGAGCGGCTGCGGCACGCCGATCGACTGGTGGGCGGAGAGCAGCGCCGACAGGTTGCCGTCCACGCTCCCCATCAGCGTCATGACCTTCTGATACTCGGCGTTGGTGAAGCCAAGGCCGCCGTACTTTTTCGGGATCTTCATGCCGAAGGCACCGAGCTTGCGGAGGCCGTCGACCACATGCTCCGGGTACTCGCCCGTGACGTCGATCTCCACCGAATCGACCTGGTCGCGCAGGAACTCCTTCATCGCCCGGTAGAAGGCCGTGAACTCCGGCCTCTCCTGCTCGGCGAGCGGATAGGGATGGATCAGGTCCAGGCGGAAGTTGCCGAGGAACATCTCGCGCAGGAAGCTCGGCTGCTTCCACTCCGTCTCGCGGGACGCCTCCGCCACCTTCCTCGACTCCAGCTCACTGACGTTCTGCAGGTCCTTGGTCGACATTGGATCATTTCCCCTTTGTTCTCAATTCGGCTTTTTCCTGCAACAGGCGTTCCCAGTACGGGGCCCGATTTCTGCGGGCAAGCCTGCCGCTATGCCGCACTGCGACATCATAGCACCGTCCATCCGGCTCTCCAAGGGGGTCAAGCCGGTAAACAGGAGACTTGGGAGGTCACTTTCGCCGCAGCGCGGCTTCTGCTCTCGTTGACGAGTGAGTCCCGATTCCGGGTATACTTGACATCCGAGGACGCACATGTCGACACCGTTGAAGAGAATCGACCTGGTCTTGAACGAAGAGCTGATCGAGCGGCTCGAGGAGGAGGCTGCCCAGCGGCGGGTGAGCCCCTCGGAGGTCGCCAGCTCCCTGCTCTCACGCGACCTCGGCTTGAGCCAAAGCGCCTCGGGCGCTACCGAGCGCCTGCGCCGTCTCCGGGAGAAGATCGGCCCGATGCCCGACAGCACCGGAACGATCCGGGACTCCAGAGACCGCGGATGGTGACACGGGTCCTCGACACGAACGTCATCGCCAAGTGGTTCCTGCAGGAGGAGGGCACTCCTCGGGCAGAGGCTTTCCTGGAGGAGTTGGAGCAGGGCGAGGCACGGATCGTCGCGCCGTCCTCCCTCCCCTATGAGCTCGCCAATGTCTTCTGGTCCCGCCGGCGCGATGGATTGAGCGAGGAGGCTGCCTCTCAAGCCTGGGAGGAGTTCACGCACCTTCCTGTCGAGCTCCGCCAGGAGCCTGAATTGATGGCGGAGGCGATCCGCTTCAGCTTCCAGCAGCAGATCTCTCCTTACGATTCGGTCTTCGTGGTCCTCGCCCGCGAGCTTGACTGCAACCTGATTACCGCGGACATCCCTCTTTTCTCCCGGGTCCGCGGTTCTTGCCCCTGGGTGAAGCTCCTCTGACTAGCGCATCGAGATCGCCACCCCCACGACCACCAAGCCCGTCCCGATGAGGATGCGCAGGGTGAAGGGCTCGCCGAGCCCGAGGGTGCCGATGAGGACCGCCACCACCGGGGTGGCGTAGTTGATCAGGGAGAGTCTTGTCGCCGGCAACCGCCGGAGCAGCCAGTAGTAGACCGTGAAGGCCACGGCGGAGCCGATCACAGCCAGGTAGACGACGGCGAGCACCGGCCTCGCGCCGAAGGTGATCTCCCTCCCGCGTTCCATGCTCCACGCCAGGGGGACGACCAACAGCGCCCCCAATCCCATCGAAACCCCGGAAATCGAGAACGGGTGTACTCCCGCTCCCCAGCGCTTGACCGCCACGTTCGCCATGGCTGAAACCACCGGTGCGATCAACATCACCTTCGCGGCGAAGCCTGCCTGGGGACCGACCAGGGCTCCGAGATCCTCCGAGTAGAGCACCGCCACGCCGACGAAACCGGTCAACACTCCCAGAAAGCTCGCCGTCCGCAAACGCTCGCCGGGCAGGAAAAAGTGGGCCAGCACCGCCACGAATAGAGGAAATGTCGCGAAAATCACCGCTGCCAGACCCGATGGCACCCACTGCTCCGCCCAGTAGACCAGGCCATAGGAGACCGTGAACGTCAAGACCGCGTTGACCCACCAGAGCCGGCGCTCGATCGACGTTGCGCCCAGGCGAACCCTGAACACCGGAGCCAGGGCGAGAAGCACCAGGCAGGCCAGAGTAAAGCGGAGGACGACCCCGGTGAGCGGCGGAATCCCCTCCAGGCTGACGCGGATCGCCGCCCAGGTGCTGCCCCAGATGAGCACCAGGGCGGCGAGGGCCGCGTACGTGAGGAGAGGGCGGCCGGTGGCGGTCAGCAACGGTCTCCTACGGATAGATCTTGTACAGCATGCGCGGGTAGGGGATCGTCTCCCGCAGGTGGCTCACGCCGGACATCCAGGCCACGAAGCGCTCGATCCCCATGCCGAAGCCGCTGTGCGGGAAGGGGCCGTACTTGCGCACGTCCAGGTACCACTGGAACGCCTCGATCGGCAGGTTGTGGTGCTGGATGCGCTCGAGCAATAGATCGTGATCGTGGATCCTCTGGCTGCCGCCGATGATCTCGCCGTACCCCTCGGGCGCGATGATGTCCAGCCCAAGCACTGTCTCGCGGCCCGGCTCGCTGTCCGGGGTCGGCTGCATGTAGAAGGCCTTGAAGGCCGCCGGGAAATGCGTGACCATGACCGGCCGGTCGAATTTGCTGGCGACGATCGTCTCCTCGTCGGCGCCAAAGTCGTCCCCCCACTGGATGGGATTGCCCTCGCGGTTGAGGAGCTCGACGGCCTCGGTATAGGTGATCCGCGGGAACGGCGGCACCACCGCCTCCAGCTTCGCGGTGTCGCGCTCCAGGATCTTGAGCTCCTCCTTGGCGCGGTCGAGCACCCGGCCCACGAGGTAGACGACGAACTCCTGGGCAAGCTGGGTGAGGCCCTCGAACTCCAGGAAGGCGACCTCGGGCTCCACCATCCAGAACTCCATCAGGTGGCGGCGGGTCTTGGACTTCTCGGCGCGGAAGGTCGGGCCGAAGCAGTAGACCTTGCCCAGCGCGGCGGCGGCCGGCTCCAGGTAGAGCTGGCCGGACTGGCTGAGATACGCCTTGTCGCCGAAGTAGTCGGTTTCAAACAGGGTCGAGGTCCCCTCGCAGGCCGCGGGGGTGAGGATCGGCGAATCGATGAGGGTGAAGTCGCGCTCGTAGAAAAAGTCGCGGATCGCCTGCTCGACCTCGCTGCGCACCCGCAGGGCCGACCGCTGCTTGCTGGAGCGCAGCCAGAGGTGGCGGTTCTCCATCAAAAACGCAGTACCGTGCTCCTTCGGGGTGATCGGATAGTCCTGCGTCAGGGACACGATTTTGAAATCCGTGAGCTGGATCTCCACGCCGATGGGCGAGCGCTTGTCCTCCTTGACCTTGCCGGCTACCCACAGGGTGGACTCCTGGGTGACGCGCTCGATCTCCGCCCAGGCGGCCTCGGACACGTCGTTGCGGCCTGCCACGGCTTGCACGACGCCCCCGCCGCAGCGCACCTGGAGGAATGCGATCTTGCCGCTCGACCGCTTGTTGTCGAGCCAGCCGTGCAGGTTGACGTCCTCGCCGATGTGGCGCTTCAGCTCACGGACGGAAAAAACGGTTTTCGGGTCGCTCATAGGAGGCGGGATTGTAGCCTACTTTTCCGGCACGCCCGGCAGGCCGGGCAGGCTCTCCAAGGCGCCGAGGGAGGCACTCGCGGCCTTTTGCTCCGCGACCTTCTTGCTCGGCCCCTCGCCGCGGCCGGCGAACTTGCCTTCGAGCCAGCACTCGACGACGAATGTCTTGCTATGGTCAGGCCCCGACGAGCCCACCAGCCGGTAATCGGGCAGGCTCCAGCCCAGCGCCTGCGTGACTTCCTGGAGGTGGGTCTTGGAATCGGAGGCCAGGAGCCTGGTCTTCTCCTCCTCGCCGTCCTGCAGCATGGGCAGGATGGCCCCCCGCGCCGCCTCCAGACCTTCGTCGAGGTAGATGGCGCCGAACAGCGCCTCCAGGGAATCGGCCAGCAGGTTCGCCTTGGCCCGTCCGCCGGAGCGCTCCTCCCCGACGCCGATCTTCAGCTCCGGTCCCAGCTCGAGCTGCTCGGCCCAGTTGGCGAGGGAAGTCCTGCTGACGAGCTGCGCCTTGAGCTTGGACAGCTCGCCCTCCGGCAGCTCGGGATGGCGCTCGTAGAGCCACTCCGCGGAGACCAGCCCGAGCACCGCATCGCCCAGGAACTCCAGGCGCTCATAGTGCTCCGGTACCCCCTTCTCATTCGCGAAGGACCGATGAGTCAGGGCGAGATCCAGCAGGTCCTGCCGCTTGAAGCGGTGTCCGACGCGTTTTTCCAGAGGTGTCGAGGACCGGCGACCGAAAACCATGGGGCGGCATGCTATCGCAAGCGGACCTACCGCCGCCCGAACCTCCGCTCCAAATCCACATCCGTCATCTGCAGCACGATCGGCCTGCCGTGCGGGCAGGCGTAGGGCTGCTCGGCCGCGAAGAGCTCGGCGACCAGGGCCTCCATTTCGGGGGCGGAGAGCGGGTGGTGCATCTTGATCGCGGCCTTGCACGCGAGGCTCGCGGCCAGGGCTTCGAGGACACGCCTCCGGAGATCGCCCGACGCTCCCGTCCCGTCCCCATCCTCGGAGCCCAGGGCCCGGAGCAGCGCCTCGGCCTCGACCGGGGAGAGCACGGCCGGCGTCGAAGTCAGGGCCAGGGTGTTGCCCGAGAGCGGCGCGAGGCTGAAGCCGCAATCGTCCAGGCCGGGCGCCAGCTCCAGCAGGCGGAGCCGCTCGGCCGGGGCCAGCTCCAGGAGGATCGGCGTCAGCAGGTGCTGCACCGGCGTGCTCTCGGCCGCCATCGCCCGCCTCACCCTTTCATAAAGGATGCGCTCGTGGGCCACGTGCTGGTCGATGACATAAAGGCCGTCCGGGCCTTCCAGGAGGATCAGCGTGCCCTTGTACTGGCCGAGGAGCCGGAACGGCCGCGCCTCCCCTCTGCGCCCCGAGAGCGGCACCATCGGCCGCTCCACCGGAGCGTAGGAAGGCGTTGCGAGCCGTTGCTCGGTCCAAGGCTGTGGTGTCCAAGGCTGCGGCTCAGCCGGAGTCTGAGAACCGCCGAGCCCCTGCCAGGTGAAGGGGACGTAGGGCTCGGCCACGGGAGGGCGCAGCGGCGCGTCCTCCTCCCCGCGGGCCTTCTCCAATCCCCGGCGCAAAGACTCGTGAATCCGGTCGAGCAGCGCCGGATCGCGGAAGCGGACCTCCGCCTTCTGAGGATGGACGTTCACGTCCACATCCTCGGGCGGGACCTCCAGGAAGAGGAAGAGGGCCGGGAAATCCTCGGACTTCCACTCCTCCCTCACCGCCCGGTAGAAAGAGGCGAGCACCGCCCGGTCACGGATCAGGCGGCCGTTGACGAAGATGAAATGCCGCCGGCCACGGGAAGTCTCGGGCCTGCCGATGAAGCCGTGGGTCCGCTCCTCGCCCTCCCTCCGATCAAGAATTTCCGGGATCGCGGCGAGCTGCTTCGCGAGCTGAGCACCGAAGATCTGGCCGACGCGCTCCAGCGATCCCGCGGCCTCGATCCCTGCCGCCAGCGCGTCGAGCAGCTCCCGCTCCTCGTGGAAGACGCGGAACCGTACATCCGACCGCGCGAGGGCGTACGCCTGGATCACCTCCAGGGACCGCCGCAGCTCGGTCTGGGGAGCCTTCAGGAACTTCCGCCGGGCCGGAACGTTGAAAAAGAGCGACCGGACGTCGACCGTCGTGCCACGCGGCCGGGCGAAAGGCTCGGCGACCCGCACCCTCCCCCCCTCGATGAGCACCCGGTGTCCCTCCCCCGGCCTCTCGGCGGTGGTCAGCTCGACCCGGGCCACCGACGCGATGGAGGCCAGGGCCTCCCCACGGAATCCGAGGGTGGCGACCCGCTCAAGATCCTCGAAGCTCTCGATCTTGCTCGTGGCATGGCGGTCGAAGGCGAGGAGGGAGTCGTCCCGTCCCATGCCGTAGCCGTCGTCCGCGACCGAGATCCGCTGCCGGCCGCCGCTCTCCAGATGGATCTCCAGCTCCCGCGCGCCGGCATCGAGGGCGTTCTCCACCAGCTCCTTGACCACCGACGCCGGCCGCTCCACCACCTCGCCAGCGGCAATCTGGCTGACCAGGTGATCCTGAAGGAGATGAATGCGGCCCATGCGGGGGATTCTACAGGCGGAACAAATTTCCGGCTCCCGCCGCTATGCCGTGACGGGACCAAGAAGATCGGCCTGAGCCCAACAGGTGCCGCGGTGGTAGCACGTCGACATGAAACTGAAGGTCGTCGTGCACGAAGCTGAAGAAGGTGGCTACTGGGCGGAGGTTCCAGCCATCCCCGGCTGCGCAACCCAGGGCGATAGCTTTGAAGAGCTCCTGAAGAATCTCTACGAAGCAGTCGAGGGGTGCCTGGCCGTGGATGTCGAGCCGGCGGAATCCGTAGACGGGCGGATCATCGAAATCGCCGTATGAAGAGCGTAACCGGGCGAGAGCTGGCCAAAGCTCTCGAGCAACGCGGTTGGTCTCTCCTCCGAGTCCAAGGCAGCCACCATATTTACGGAAAGACCGGGAGCAACGTCAGGCTTTCTGTACCGATCCATGGAAACAAGTCCCTGAAGATCGGCCTCCTGCGCCACCTGCTCAAAGCAGCATCGCTCTCCGAAGAGGAGCTGTGAAGAATGAGCAACGCTTCAGCTCTTCTGCTCGCCGACTTGAAGGCATTTCTGGAGCACGGTAGATCACCGGGGTGGTGGTGTGCTGGATGCCGTACCCGATGACGCGGCAGGCATCGCGAACACCCCGTCTTCCACCTCAGGGTTCACGCGGATCCTCTCGACCCTCGTTACGGTGTGCCGGGCGCCGTACTCCTTCTCGATCCGGTGGGGGATGACCAGGCCGTCGATGGTTCGGAAGTCGGAGAAGTAGGCCCGCTCCTGCATCTCCTGGGGCATCTGGGAGTAGTCGAAGACCTTCGAGTCGACCGCGACCTCCAGGTAAGTCCGGGGATCGAGGTGCCAGGTCTCCACCCAGCCGTTGGACCGGGTGAGCTCGACGCGGAGGGTCTCCTGACCGCTCACGTTTCCCCGGCCGGCCAGGACGACCTTGTGGCCCTTTTCCTGATAGCCGAAGAGGGCCGGCTCGATCTCCGCATCGCGGGCGGTCATGACGGCCGAGGAAACGTCCTCCATCTTGACCGGGCTCTCGATCCCATAGAAAGGATAGAGCCACCAGGGCCCCTGGGCGTCCTGAGCGATGACCGTCTCCTTCCGGGTCATCCTGGAGTCGAACCGGTAGAGGTTCGGACGCTTGCGGCGAAGGATGAACGGGGCCTCCTCGCTGAAGCTGGTGAACGTGCCCTCCATCTCGATGGACCGCAGAGCCCGCCAGCGCTCCCGGCCACCCCGGGCCGCTTCGTAGCGGGCCACGATCTCCTCGAGGGTGAGGGCGGGGGTCGGGGTTGCAGGAGAGGGGCTCGCGCCTTCCCGGATCCTGGCAGGCGCAGAAGCTGTCACGGCGCCCGGCGCCTTCATCTCCAGGGCCACGATCTCGTCGTTGTCCCGCAGGTAGAGCCGGCCGTTGGCGAGGGCCGGCGCGGTCCACGCCTTCCCCTCCATGGCCTGGAACCGCGCGAGCTCCGTGTAGGCATCGGGAGTGGCCTTGACCAGGAGGAGGGTCCCCAGGTCCGAAAGAACGATCAGCAGGTCCCTGTCCGCGGCCAGGAGCGATCCCTTGCCCAGGCCCCGAAGAGCCCAGGCCGGGTCGCCCGTGGCGATCGAGAGGCACTTGAAGGTGGCGTTGTCGAAGCCGTAGATGTGGTCGCCCACGAGGACCGCATTGTTGAAGTGGTTCTTCATCGCGCGGGTCTTCCACAGCTCCTCGACCGTGGCCTTTCCGCCCTCGCCGCCCTCGATACCGCCTTCGGTCTTGATCCGCATGAGGACCGCCCCGGCGTCGTCCCCGCCCGAGACGTAGACCTTGTCCGGCGGAATCAAGAGGGCGCTCGCGATGACCGAGAACGGCCCCGGGTGGGTCCAGAGGACCGAGCCGTCGGTCCGGAGCGCGACCGTTTGCGAGCCGGCCCGGCGGGTCACCACGTATTGCTTGATGCCGCCGATCGTCATCATGACCGGCGAGGAGTAGGCCGGATCGCCGTCCAGGGCTCCCCAGCGGACCTTCCCCGTGGCCTTCTCAAAGGCCACCACCCCCCGGCCATCCTTCCCTCCGACCTCCAGGATGAGCAGGTCGCCGTCGATCAACGGGGAGCCCGAGTACCCCCAGTTGGGCCGCTTGGCGGCGAACGCCTGGGGCAGATCCACCTCCCAGATCTTTGCCCCATCGGCCGCCTTCAGGGCGAGGAGCTGGCCGTGGGAGTTCATGGCGTAGACCGTGCCGTCGTCCAGGGTAGGCGTCGTCCGCGGGCCGTTGCCCATGCTGTCGATCAGCTTGGGGCCGGCTGGAACGCGCCAGACCTCCTTGCCGCTGCCCGCTTCCAGGGCCAGGACGTACTCGGCCGTCCCGTCCGAGTCCATGGTGTAGAGCCGGTCTCCGACGACGCTGATCCCGGAGTATCCCTCCCCGATCGCCCGCTTCCACACGACCCGCGGCCCCTCCGCCGGCCAGCTCCGAGGCAGATCCGTCTCGGCCGAGACGCCGTCCCGGTTCACGCCCCGGAACTGCGGCCAATCGAGGGCTGCAGCGGGCCCGGCAGCGAGAAGCGTCAGGGAGAGAGAAAGAACGGAGAACGGGAATCGAGCCATGGCCATGCCTCCTCGACGGGCAAAGGATGTGGCTCCTTATACGGGCGCTGCCCGCCGAGGTTTGCTCCTTGGACTGGAGGTCAGGGACACGCTACGCGCTACGAACAGGCACGGCAACGAGCGCGAGCTCTGCCGGTCACCACGTATTGGGAGCCGTTCCACACGCAAGGGTCCTGTTCGATGATCGTGACGAAGCAGACTCCGTCAAGGCCGCTGCAGGTCAGATCTGCCTCGTCGTCACAATCTGCGAAAAAGCTGCCCTCCGCCGCGGAGCAGGTCGAGCCGGTTCCCGAGCAGTTGAAGGACCCTCCCGGAACGCAGACGCAACTGGCGGGTATCGGCTTCGGCAGGAGCCCGAGAGCCGGGGACGCGCAGAGGCCGCCGGCTTCCTTCGCCCACGAAGGCGTGGCGGCGGCCGTCTCCTCCTCTGCATGAGCAGCCTGGACAGCGAACGCGGCCAGCAAAGACAACATCAGTACGAGGCAGATCCTTTTCTTCGGGCTCATCCTGTCGTCTCCCTTCTTGAGGTATGCAAACTCTACAATACGCCCAAGAGATGAGAACGGCAAGATGCCCCGCTCTACGGCCTCACGCGCAACGCCTCACTTCTCAAGCCTTATCGGCGAGAAGTCCAGCCCTCGACGAGCGAGTCCGGGGCGTGATCCGGGACGAGGTTCAGCTCGATACCGTGCTCCAGAAATGCCTTCAAGTCGGCGAGCAGGAAGCTGAACCCTCCGGTTGAATCAAGCGCCTCCGCCATCACTTTCTCCGGGTCGCCGCTGAAGCCCCAGTTTTTGACGGTCACGAAGGTCCGGTCCTCGCCTTTGGGCTCGAACGTCCACTCGACCAGGCTCGGATTGTCGGGGCCACCCCATTCGACGAGAATTCGCTTGTTCTCCTCGATCGCCTTCACGTCGACCTCGGCAGAGACGCCGTACATCTCCCAGTCCCACCGGACCCGCTTGCCGGTCTCCAGCCGGCCGCTGCCTTTGGAGAACCAGAAGCGGGAAGTGATGGCGGGATCGACCAGCGCCTCGAACACCTGCGCAACTGGCTTGCGGATGAGCATTTGCGCCTTGGCGACAGGCGCCTGGAGGGTGTCTGTCATGTCCTACTCCTCGTATTCGCGATCAAGTCGTTTGACCCAGAAGAACGTGGTTAGTGGAATTAGAGCACTTCATGTTGACACCGAAGCCAGTGCAAGAAATCGCGGGGCTGCTCAAGGAACCTGCCGACGGTGAGCTTATCCTGCAGCATCGAGTTCCGAATCCGCTCCAGCCAGGCATTGTACAAATGTGTACCGAGCCTTGTCGTAGCTGCGCCATGAATCTGGATCTTCAGCCTCGAAGAGAGCAACCGGGGTGATGATTATCGGCTCGCGTGATCGCCGAGTTGCCATTCCCTTTAGTTCCTCAACGAAAACAATCAGGGGACGCGCATGATGTACGTAGGCGGCGGTGTCATCCAGACCAGCGTCCTGGAGGAATCGGACGCGGCCCCTCAAATTGACCTGATCTCCCCACCTAATCCCCTCCTCACGCAACAACGCATCGGGAATGGCGAGCGGGACACCGCAATGACATTCAATCCCCGTCAGCGCGGTGGCGAGCCAGCAATCTTCGTCATCGATTCTGCGTGGACGCAATCGAATAGTCCCAATTCCACCGTCTTCGATAAGGTCCATCTTAGATTCGGGGGAAACGTACTCGCCAAGCTCAGCATCAGTGTGGGTTGGCCCAGACCACACTCGGTCCCTGGTGTGCCGAGCATATTGAGACCAATAGACGCCGGGGACACGAGGGAACCATTCAGTGAGTTTAAACCCTTTGAGTCGGACGGCACCGAATACGACTACGCCACTCATGCCCCAGAATTGCTCTTCTGAGAAAATCTCCTCGCACTCCCGCACGCGAGGACCACTCTGTGTGCGCCGAAAAAACAATGGTGATACGTGTTGGCCAATGAAACGCTCCGGCCTTCTCGCGGACATTGCGACGCGGGCTCCGTTTTCCTGCCAAGGCTTCGCATCATATGGATCCATTCTGCTTCCTTTTGGCTAATTTCTTCCGCCAACCTCAGAATCGATATGTACCGCCCGCAGGACTAGGACACGAGGTCAATTGTCATACGGCGCCGCAGTCCCAAGCGATCGTTCCCTCAAGATTCGCAGATACATAGAATTAGCAGTTTACGTCCGGCCTTGGAGGGTGTCAATCGGACGGAGAAGCTCCGGACCTCCGGCCTTTCGCGGAAATCTCGAGGCACTTCAACAATCGCCAGACATTTATAACCTGGGAGGCTCCCCGGACGGGGAGGGTACCCTCCCCAAAAGGGATGGCAGCCTCCCCGGAAGGGGAGCGGTCTCCCCCGAAAGGGGGAGGCCTGGTACGCGTGGGGAGGATGCCGGTACACGCGGGGGAGAGACATCCCCGAGCGGGGAGGAGCCTGGTACGCGCGGGAGACGTCTCTCCCCCATGGGGGATGGAGCCCGGTACAGGCGGGGATGTCACTCTCCCCCTCAAGGGGGGACGCCTCCCCCGGACGTGCGAGTGATTCGCCCGCGTGTGCGAGCGACTGCCCCCTCTGTAAGAGCGATTCCCCCAGACGTAGGAGCGATTGCCCCGCGCGTACGAGCGACTCGCACATCCGTAAGAGCGACTCCCCCGCGTGTGCCGCCGACTCGCACATATGTGCGAGCGTCCGCCCCGCATCTATCAGCGACTCCCCCATGCGTGCAGGCGCCCGCCCCATGTGTACCAGTCACTCTTACGCGTGTGCGAGTCACTCGCATCTATGTGCCAATCACTCGCACCTATGTGGGAGTCACTCGCACTTGTGTGCCAGTCACTCGTACGGCTGGGGGAGTCACTCGTACACGTGTGCCAGCCACTCTCACAGACGTGCGAGCGTCCCGCTCAAATGTACCGACCCCTGGTACGGAGGTGCGGGAGGCTCGTACACCCGAGCGACTCGGGTTAGGACGCCCGCCTGAAGAGCCACGCGCTCCAGGGCTGCAGCGAACGACGCCCTTGTTCGGCCTGCCAGCCCGATTGCACGAGTCGAGTGGACAGCCGCCGTCGAAACATCGCGTGGGTGACAGCGACGATCAGGGAGTGTTGCGCGGCGAGCTCTTCCAGCCAGGCCGCTGCGTTGTCGATGCGAGCGGCCTCAGCCGCGGATGGGTGCTGCCGGCGGAGAGTCCGGATCAGGGTTCGCCCACCGACGGCAACTGCCCACGCCCTTAGCGGGAGACGAAGCCCGCCGAGAGCGGGGCCTTCGAGATCGAGCTCGCCCAACAGAGGAGAGACGACGATCTCGCGCCCGGGTGCCAGCAGGCGTGCCGAGGCGACGGCACGGGCAGCGCCGCTGGAGAGCACGAGGTCGGCATGAGACACCAGTTGCTCGAGCTGGGCAGGAACGCGCTCGTCTTCGTGGATACCGGCGGCCTCATAGGCCTCTCGCCACGCCCGGAATCCGCTGGCGCTGATCCAGCCGGCGTGGACGTGCGCAGAGCGGGCATGGCGAACGAGGGCGACGCGCGCCTCAGTCCGGCGGATGATCGATCACTCCTTCGCCGCGGCGCTCTCCACTGCGGTGAAGACGTACTCGTGCTGCGCGTCGCGGAAGGTGAGAGTGCTCTTGGCGTCCTTGTCTCCCACGACGAAGGTAATTCCGCTGAAGCCGGGCACGAGCGTCACGAAGGCGGTCGTCCCGTCATCGTTCTTGCGCGACGCGACGGGGGTCTTCCACTCGCCGAAGTCGAACCAGGTCTCATTGTCCCGGCGCGAGACGGCGATCTCGCCGAGCGACGCGTTCGAGTACTTGACCGCAAGCCGGTCGGCGGCGGTTCTCTCCGCCGGAATCGTGAGCCGCTTGCGCTCCTCGAGGACCGAGGCCTTCATGTTCTTCACGGCCGTGGCCACGTTCTCCTCAGCCTCCGGTTTGCCGTCGAACA
>DASUNJ010000798.1:0-10470 GCA_036277235.1 Thermoanaerobaculia bacterium
AGATCCGGGTCGTCCTGGCGGGCCACGAGCCGTGGACCCGCCGCTTCCGGACCGAGCCCGGCAAGGGCATCGAGGTGAACCTAGTGCCGCTGCGATAGTGAGGAAGTGGCGATGCGAAGGCTACTAGCGATCGGCTGTGCAGTGCTCGCCTTGTGGGTCGCTCCGCTGTTCGGCGCAGGCGGCGCGGATGGCCGCGCGGATCTCTATGAAGAGGGGGAGCGCGCGGAGCTTCTGGTCGTCCACATCACCGCACCGACCATCGAAGGGGCCGGCATCCTCTTTCACGTCGACGAGCACTACACCTATGTCCTCACTGCCCGGCATGTCCTGTTCCAACAGGGACGGCTCGTCGAGGGCCTTACCCTGGAGCTTCGCGCTTGGCCCGGACGTCAGCTCCACATCGACCGCGAGAGTTACCGGTTCCACTATCAGGATGATCTGGCTGTCTTCCGGGCCGACCTGCGTCCGCTGGGCCTTTCGTTCCAGGAAATTCGCCAGGGCATTCCCCTGGACCAGCTCGGCGCATCGACCGAGTTGGACCCGGGGGATGCGCTGGCCAGCCTGGGGCACTCCACGGCTGGGGCCTGGATTTCTCCCAAAGCACCGATCCGGTTCGCTCGTGGTGATGGCGACAACGCCTTCCTTTTCGAGCACGACTGCCCTCCAGGCCACTCTGGAGGCGCCGTTTTCGATGAGCATTGGCGGATCGTGGGAATGATGATCGAAGAGATACGTCCCTACTGCCGCGCCCTCCGTATCGAGGCAATCCTCCGGATCGTCCAGGGTTGGAAAGTGGGTATCAGCTTGCACAGGCCGCCGCCTTCGCAGGGAAGAGACAAGGCTTCAACCCGGCCGCTCACCGTGGCCGTGGTGGGCTTCGACAATCGGAGCGCCAGGCCCCTGCCGGACCTGGGGTTCGCAGCCCAGACCCTGACAACATCGCATCTCTACACCTTGCCCGGGGTTGTCCTTGTGGCCCGGGACCGGCCGGGTTCGGTGCGCCGGGAAATTGAGCCGCCGGATACCGGCCCGCCGGGCGAGGAAGCCCGAGGCACGGGGAAACTGCTCGTTGCGGACGTGTTCGTCACTGGCTCCATCGTGCGCTATGACGTCGAGCGCCGGACCGTCAAGGTGTTCGGCACCAGCGCGTGCAAGGATCTCTTCCGCATGGCGATCAACCTCCAGATCCTTGATGCCGTCACCAAGCGCGTGCGGTTTTCGAAGAATTTTGACATAGAGCGGATGAAGCAATACCCCAAGACGGCCGCGGCACCGTCTCAGCCGATCGACCTCGCGAGTGAGCTCCTCGAAGTCCTTCTCACGCAGGCGCGTAACGACATCCGGAGCGCTCTGGCCCAGGTGGCCGCTGGGCTCGACACAGTGGGGGGATTCGTCGACGTGTCCGTTCGCTCGACACCTGCCGGAGCCGACGTGATCGTGGGCGGCATCTACATGGGCAAGACACCCACAACGCTCCAACTCACTCTCGAGGGCACCCATGAGATTCAGGTCGTCCTCGCGAGCCACGAGCCGTGGATTCGCCGCTTCCGGACCGAGCCCGGCAAGGGCATCGAGGTGAACCTCGTGCCCAAGCGTCCTTGAAGGAGCAGGCTCAGGGAAGCTCGAGCTTTAGGCGGTCCGCTTCTGGTCGATCCACGCCCGCGCCGTGGCCTCGTCGTCGAAGAACTGGAGCGGTAGGTCCTTCCCGAAGAGCCTCATGCCCGTGACGAGGAGCTTCGCGAGCACGCGGGCCGTGATCGGCGCCTTGTAGACGGCGAGCCCGCCCACCGGCATCTGGTTCAACCCCTCGATGGCCGCCCGGCGCGACGAGTTCGAGAGGCTCTCCAGCTCCGACAGGTCGATCAGGAAGAAGACCCTGTCGCGCCCGCGGCAGAAGTCGATCTGCATCTCGTTGATCACCCTCACCTCGTCCTCGGTGACGGTGCCGACCAGCTTCATGTAGATGATGTCGGGCTCTTCGAAGCCCGTAATCTGCTCGCCGACAGGTACCAGGTGGGAAGCGGCAGCTTCCGTTCGAGGCTCTCGTCCAGGAGACGGAGTCATGTCACCCTCCTTACAGGACTGTAATTTGGACCAAGGACTTACGCCAAGCATACGTTTCTCAAAGAGAGAACGCAAGAGGGTGTCCCCAAGGTGAATTTAGCGAGGGCTGGCGGGCTTTTTAAGGGTGAGCGTGACGCTTTTCGAGACCGGCAGCCCCGCGACCGGTCCGGCCGCCGTCCAGACTTCGGCGCCGTTCTCGGTCTTCACGTCCATCCACTGGGCCTCGGCGAGGGTGACCTCGACGGTCATCCTGCCGTTCGTGGGAAACGGCCGGCCGGTCTCGTTGCTCCAGAAGTTGTGCAGCCGCACCTCGGCCGTGGCTCCCGCGGCCACGGGGCGGAAGAACAGCTCGTTGCGGTAGACCGGCAGCTCGCGGCCGTCCACCTTGACGCGGAAGGCCAGCGCCGACGCGGTCTTTGGACCGGAGCTGCGCAGCGTGACGCTGAGGCGGCAGAGCGTGTCCGGTCCGGGCGAGGCGGGATCGACCGTGACGGCCTCCAGGGTGAGCCCGGGGTCAGGAGGCTTCGCGCCGGACGTCAGGAGGACCGCCGGCAGGAGCAGCATCAGGAGGAGGAATCGCAGGCGCTTCGGCATCATATCCATGAAAGCATATACCGGGTGCTACTATTTCTCTTCCCATGAGATACCGCCGTACCCTCATCGCCGTCCTCCTCCCCATCCTCCCTCTGGCTGCCCTGGCGCAGAAGCCGCCTGCGGGTGACCTGCAGCAGCGTTTCACCCAGGCGCGCCAGAAGTACGAAGAGCAAGACTTCAAAGGAGTGGTGGACCTGTTGGAGCCGTACAAGGCCAAGACCACGCTGCCGCCTCCGGTCTTCACCATGCTCGGCGGGGCCTACATCGAGCTGGGCCGGTTTCAGGAGGCCCAGGCCATCCTCGATCCAATCGCCGCCGGCGAGGCCGCGGGTCCCCCCCTGCTCTTCAACGCCGCCCGCGCCGCCTTTGCCCTGAAGCAGGAAGCGAAGGGGGAGGCGTACCTGCAGCGCGCCGCGGCGAAGTCGCCGCAGTCGATCGCCGCGCGGGCGCTCGGCCTGCGCTACGGCCGCCAGGGCAAGGTCCTTGACGCCTACAAGCTCCTGCGGCCGTGGGCGAAGGAGTACCCGGACGACCGGGAGGCGCGCCTCGCCGCCGCCTTCTGCGCCGTGGAGCTCGGCCGCGGCCCCGAGGAGATCGAAGAGCTTCTCTCCGGCCTGCCGCAGGACCTGCCGCAGGTGAGTGTGCTCCGGGCGCGCTTCCTGCTGTCGCAAGGCGACCCGCGCGGCGCCATCGCGATGCTCGCGCCTCTGGAAGCCGCGCCCCCCAAGGAGGTCGAGCACGACCTGCGCTGGACGCTCGGCGAGGCGCGCGTGCAGGTCGGCGAAGCGGCCGGCGCGGTCGCGGTGCTCGAAGGGCATGTCGGGGACGATCCGGAGCTGGCCCTGCTCCTGGCCCAGGCCCATCAGCAGACGGGCAGCCCCGAGAAGGTGCTGGCGACGCTGAAGCCGTTCGTGGACCGGCTCCCTGACCCCGCGAAGTCGGATACGGCCTCGCGCGCGCTCTATGCCTCGATCGCGCTGGAGCACGCCCGCGCCCTGGTCGCGGGCGGCCGCTGGGCCGAGGCCGTGACCGTGCTGGAAAAGGCCGCGGCCCTGGACGAGTCGAGCCCCACGATCTGGCAGGTCTACGGGCAGGCGCTGGCAGGCGCCGGCCGGCGCGAGGAGGCGCAGAAGGCCCTGGCCAGGTTCCAGGAGCTGTCCAAGGCCGCCGCCGGAAAGAGCAAGCCGAAGCAGCCGGGCCAGGAGCCGACCGACATCGCTCTCTCCGAGGCCGCCAGGCTTTCCGCCGCCGGCCAGGCCGACAAGGCCCTGGAAGTCATCCGCCGCGAGCGCGAGGTTGCCGCCGACGATCTCCGGCTGCGGTTCATGGAGGTCCAGCTCCTCCTCATCCTGAAGCGCTTCGACGAGGCGTCGAAAGCCGCCGAGGAGACCCTGAAGCTGGCGCCCGGGAACCCCGACGCGATCTACCAGAGGGGTGCGGTCAACCTGGCCCTGAACAAGCGGGCCGAGGCCGAGCGCGACTTCCGTCAGGCGCTGGCGGTCCTCCCCGAGCACCTCGCGGCGCTCAACGACCTCGCCGTGCTGCTGATCGCGGAAGGTCGGAAACCGGAGGCGAAGGAGCTCCTTCAGAAAGTCCTTTCCCTGCGGCCGGACGATGCGACGGCAAAGGCCAACCTCCAGAGCCTGGAGGGTCGGTGAGGGGCCTTCTCCTCGTTCTGACCTATCTCACTCTCCAGGCCCCCGCTCCCGCACCGATCTCGGAGCGGGCGGCGGAGCTGCGCAACCTCGGACTCGCCCAGCTCGAAAACGAGCTGCCCGCCGAGGCCGAGACGACCTTCCGCGAGCTGTTGAAGGCCGCTCCCGGCGACCCGTTGCCATACGCCAACCTCGCGGTCTCGGCCATGCGCCAGCAGAAGAACGACGAAGCGCTGGCCTGGATCGACCAGGCCCTGGCCAAGGCGCCGGGGCGGGCCGACCTGCTCGCCCTGCGCGGCGACGTGCTGCAATGGAGCGGCAAGCCGGAGGAGGCGCTCGCCGACTATCAGAAGGCCGCGTCCGCGGACCCGAACCGCCTCGACGTCCAATGGACGCTCTACCAGCAGGCCGCCGCCCAGGAGAACGACGCGCTCGGGGCGCAGGCCCTCGGCGCCCTCTTCCGCCTGCGGCCGGAGAACCTC
Source organism: Thermoanaerobaculia bacterium (assembly GCA_036277235.1). Classification (GTDB taxonomy): domain Bacteria; phylum Acidobacteriota; class Thermoanaerobaculia; order Multivoradales; family UBA5704; genus DATMER01. Next base: position 4,796 of record DASUNJ010000798.1, read on the forward strand.
GTCGTCCTCCTCAAGGAAGGGCAGCGGGCGGTCCGCGCCGGAGACCGGGCCGTCGCGACCAAGGCGTTCCTGCGCGTCCGGGAAATCCTCTGGCAGGCCCCGGCGCCTGCTCAGGCGAGCCTGGAGCAGCTCCTGAAGGCCCTGGAAGCGAACGATCTCGAAGCGGCGCGCATCCCTGGCGTGCGGCTGGAGAACGTCCTCAAGGTGACCCCGCTCTACCAGCAGAGCCTGCGCGAGCTCTCGCCGGGCATCCAGGGCCTGCCGATCGAGCGCTTCGCGGGCGAGCCCCCGCCTTCGACCTTCGGCGATCCCGTGCCCGTGAAGCTCCGCGCCACCCGGCTCTACGAGACGCCCACCGCCGCTCTCACCGTGGGCGACTTCAACGCCGACGGCAAGCCGGACACCGCGCGCGTCACCACCGGCGAAGAGCCGAAGCTGTCGGAGGGCCAGCTCCCGGCCGCGGGGATCACCGGCCTCCTCGCCGCCGACCTCGACAACGACGGCTACCTCGACCTCATCGGCTATGGCCCCAAGCGCTCGGTCTGGTGGCGCGGCAAGGGGAACGGCACCTTCGAGGAAGCTCCGATGAATGCTGGCGGTGGAGAGGCCGCCACGGTGCTCGACTACGACATCGAGGGGGATCTGGACCTCGCCGTGGGCGGCGGCCTGTTCCGCAACAACCTGGCCGGTCCGCTCGAATCGGTGGGGGAGCAGGCCCTGCCGAAGCCGTCTCCGGAGCCGTTGGACCTCGTGGCCAGCGACCTGGACCGCGACGGCGACCTCGACCTCGCCGTGGCCCACGCCGGGGGAATCGCCTGGCTCGACAACCTCCGCCAGGGCCGCTTCGTGGAACGGTCCATCTCCCAGGGCAAGCCCGCGCAGGCAATCGAGAGCGCGGACCTCGACAACGACGGCCGTCCCGACCTGATCACCGCGGGCAACGGCGGCCTCGCCGTCTGGCACAACCGCGGCGGCGGCGCCTTCGAGCCCTGGCCGCTGCCCGGGCTTCCCGCCAACCCCGCGCTCGCGGACGTCCTCGCCCTGGACCTGGACAACGACGGCCGGCTCGACCTGGCCGCGATCGGTCCGTCCGGGGTGATCGTCCTCGGCCAGAGGGGCTCAAGCTTCGAGGCACTCGCAATCGAGGGGACCGTCCCCCCCGGAACCGCCCTGGCCGCGGCCGACATGGATGCCGACGGCGACCTCGACCTCCTGGCCGCCGGCCCGTCCGGCCTCCACCGTCTGGAGAACGACGGCGGCAACAAGAACCACTGGCTGACCGTCCGGCTCAAGGCGCTGACCCAGGGGAACAGCAAGAACAACATCGAGGGGCTCGGCTCGGTGCTGGAAGTGAGGGCCGGCGCCGCCTACCAGTTCCGCGAGGCCGCCGGCCAGGTGATCCACTTCGGCCTGGGCCGGAAGACGCAGCCCGACCTGTTGCGGGTGACCTGGACCAACGGCGTGCCGCAGAACCGCATCCAGCCCAAGGGCGACCAGCGGATCGTGGAGGAGCAGGTCCTCAAGGGGAGCTGCCCGTTCCTCTACGCCTGGGACGGCGAGCGCTTCGCCTTCGTGACCGACCTGCTCTGGAACGCGCCCATCGGCCTGCCGGTCGCGCCCGGCGTCTGGGCCGGGAGCGATCCGAGCGAGCTGGTGCGCATCGACGGACTTTCTGAAGGTCGATACGAGCTGCGGATCACCGAAGAGCTCTGGGAGGCCGCCTTCTTCGACGCCGTCCGGCTCTGGGTGGTGGACCATCCGTCCGAGGTGGAGGTGGCGAGCAACCTGCGGGTGGTCCCCGGCAAGTCGCTGCCCGAGGAAGTGCGCGCCAGCCGCGACCTCCGGCCGGTCGCCGCGGCCTGGGACGGAGCGGGGGAGGATGCCACGGGCCGGGTCCGGGAGCGTGACGAGGTCTATGCCGGCGGCTATCCCATCGGCACCTACCAGGGGGTCGCGGCCCGGCCGTGGACCTTCACCCTCGATCTCGGCGAGGCACCGGCCGCGCCGGTCCGCCTGCACCTGGACGGCTGGATCTTCCCGGCCGACGCGAGCCTGAACATCGCCGTGTCCCAGCGGCCCGACCTCCCCCCGGTCTTCCCGAGGGTCGAGGTCGAGACCGCCGCCGGCTGGCAGGTCCTGGTCCCGGAGATGGGCTTCCCCGCGGGCAAGACCAAGACCATGGTGGTCGATACGCCGCCGCTCCCGCCCGGAGCCCGCCGCCTGCGCATCGTCACCAACCAGTGGCTCGCCTGGGACCGCATCGCCTGGACCACGAAGCCCGTGGACGAAGAGGCGAAGGTCGTTGCCCGGCTGTCGCCGCAAAGCGCGGACCTTCGCTTCCGCGGCTTTTCCGAGCTGGTCCGCCATTCCCCGAACGGTCCGCACGGCTACGACTACCACCGGAGCACGGAAGCCTCCCCCTGGCTCCCGTTCCCCGGCCGCTACACCCGCTACGGCGACGTGCGCGAGCTGCTCCGGGAGCCCGACGACCGCTCCGTGATCCTCGCTCCGGGAGACGAGATCGCCGTGACCTTCGAGCCCTCCGATCTCCCGCCCGTGAGAGAAGGGTGGACGAGGACGCTCTTCCTGGAGAGCCACGGCTGGGACAAGGACGCCGACCGCAACACCTACGAGCCGCAGACGATGGAGCCGCTCCCGTTCCGAGCCATGAAGAAGTATGGCGATCCGTTTCCGGAAACGCCGGAGCTGAAAAGGTATGTGAAGGAGTGGTTGACGAGGGAAGTGCGGCCCGAGTGAGCCGGGGTCTGCTGCCCTGGGGGATTTTTCCCATGCCGGCTGAGGGGATTCCCTCCTGCCCGGTGCCCGTCCCGGCGGGTTAGCCTGTCGAAAACCATCTGGCCCCGCCTTCACCGCGCGCCACCCCTGATAAGGCGCAACTACTGCGTGTTCGAGATCGAGCGGGTGGACAGGTTGAAGCATGAGATAATGACACCCACGCAAGGAGAGAACGAAGCTTGAACGAGGTCGAAACGCCTTCTGCTGGTGAAGCACCGGTGCCGGCCGCGGCGGCTCAGCGGCCGCGGCTGGGGAGCCTCGCGTGGCAGGGAGTGGTCGGGCTCCTGGCGCTGTTCTCCCTGGTCTTCATGGGCATCGCGCTGGTCATGAACACCTACGGCCGGCAGCAGGTCGCGGAGCAATCCGCCGGCAAGCTGGAGGAGACCGGCAGGCGGAGAGTGGAGGAGGTGCGGCGATGGCTCATCGGCGCGAGACCCCTCGACCCATCCAACCTGCAGCGTCTCTCCCAGACGTGGCAGGGCGAGGCCAGCGGCTACGCCTTCCTGGTCGATCGCGATCAACGGCTCCTCTCCTTTCCCCGGCCCGAGCTGGTGAGGCTCACCGCCGGCGAGGTGGCGGATCGCTATCCGGGTTTCCGGCCGATCGTGGACGCTCTTCAGCGGCAGCAACCGGCGGGCGGTGGAGCGGCGGCGCCGGTCCGCGTCGATATTCCGGCCGATCTGCTCAACGGGCGGCCTTCCCTGGCCTTCGTCTTCCCTGTGCCCGGCACCGGCTGGAAGCTGGTCCAGGTCTCGCCCAGGGGTGAGCTGGAGCAGGCCGCCGGGCGCATCTCCCGTTCGCTGCTGCTGCTGATCTCCGGCATCCTGCTCGCCGTGCTGCTGCCCTCCTACCTGTTTCTCTCCCGCCGCTGGATCAGGCCCGTCATCACCCTGGCCGAGGCCGCGGCCCTGGTGCGCGACGGCGAGCTCGACGTGCGGGTCAGCGTGCCGGGACGGGACGAGATCGCGGTGCTGGCGGACTCGTTCAACCAGATGGTCGACCAGCTGGCGACCAACACGGCTGGCCTGAAGCAGGCCAACGTCGAGCTCGGGCGCTCGCTGGGCCTCACCGACACCATCATGGGGGCGGTGCGCGAGGGCCTGTTCCTGCTCACCCCCGACCTCGCGATCGAGGCCAAGTACTCGGCCGCGACGCGGCAGATCTTCGGCCAGGAGGACCTGGCGGGGGCCGACTTCCTCGACCTGATCCGCCGTATCACCCCCGAGCGCACTCACGACCTCACCGCCCGCTTCCTGCGCCTGCTGTTCAACCCGGGCAAGACTGACAGCGTGATCGCCAAGATCAACCCCTTGAAGGAGGTCGAGGCCTCGTTCCCCAGCCGCAGCGGACGGCTGGAGCAGAAGTTCCTGACCTTCACCTTCGAGCGCATCCGCGAGGGCGGCGAGATCCGCCACGCGATGGTGACGGTGGCCGACGTCACCCCCCGGGTGCTGCTGGCGCAGCAGCTCAGGGAGTCGCAGCAGCGCATGGAGCGCCAGGCCGAGCTGCTGCTCTCGGTGATGCACGTCGAGCCCCAGATGCTGCGCGAGTTCATCGAGGACGCCCACACCGAGCTCGAGAGCATCAACGCGCTGCTGCGCGAGGGCCGGTCGGCGCTGCTCTCGATCCCTGAGCGCAATACCTACTACCGCCACCTGGCGGAGGACATCTTCAAGAGCGTCCATACCATCAAGGGCACGGCGGCGATGCTGCGCATCGACTACTTCGCCGCCGCCGCCAACCGCTTCGAGGAGAAGCTGACCGCGCTTCGGGGCCGGACCATCCTGGATGGCAGCGACTTCGTCCCGATCGTGCTCGAGCTGTCGGAGATGGTCGACAGCCTGGCCGAGATCCGCGACGTGCTGGCCCGCTTCGCCGAGACCCAGCGCAGCCTCAAGGCAACCTCCGGCGCCAGCGACACCGAGATGCTCTCGGCGCTGGTGACCCGCTTCGTCGACGACCTGGCCGAGAAGTCGGGAAAGAAGGTCGTGGTGGCGTTCCGTGCTCCCGGCGACCTGGCGATCCCGTTCAAGTACAAGAGCGCCCTCCGCAACGTCATGGCCCAGCTGGTCCGCAACTCGATCGTCCACGGCATCGAGACCCCGGCCGAGCGGCAGGTGGCGGGCAAGCCGGTGGAGGGGCATATCCTGGTGGCGGCCCGGCAGAACAACGGCAACCTCGAGTTCCTGTTCAAGGACGACGGCCGGGGCATCGACCACAAGCAGGTGATCAAGCGGGTGCGGGAGCTGGCCCAGAGCGAGCCCTCGATCCTCGAGCCGCTGATCGACCGCGAGAAGAACCTGTGGAAAGCGGGCGCGCTCGACCAGATGATCTTCCATCCCGGCTTCTCCACCGCCGGCGAGGCGACCGAGGACGCCGGGCGCGGCATCGGCATGGGCGCCGTGCGCGACGCGCTGGCCAGGCTGGGCGGGAAGATCTCGCTGCGGCAGAAGAGCGGCCAGTTCTGCGAGTTCCACATCGTGCTGCCCAATGGAGGTTAGAACCGTGCCGGGTACCAGCGGCAGATTGTTGATCGTCGACGATTCGAGCACCGTCCGGCGGAGCATCGAGCGGCACATCCTCTCGGAGCGGGTGACCGAGATCTACCAGGCCGCCAACGGCCGCGAGGCGATAGAGCTGTTCGAGCGCTACCGCCCGGAGTTCGTCACCATGGATCTGACCATGCCCGAGATGGACGGCCTGACCTGCATCACCAAGATGATGACCCTGAAGCCGGACACCCGCCTGATGGTGATCTCGGCCCTGGGCGACTCCGAGACCGCCATCGAGGCGGTGGAACGGGGCGCCAACGAGTACGTGGTCAAGCCGTTCTCGGTCGAGGATCTCAACCTGGCGCTCGCCAACCTGGTCGCCGGGGT
>DASUNJ010000799.1:0-18625 GCA_036277235.1 Thermoanaerobaculia bacterium
CCGGCAGTGGCGCGACGACCGGGCAGCCACCAGGGCAGCCTTGGATCGGTTGCGCTCCAGATCTGTTCCCGTTGGTGCTCCACAGCCTCACGCGGCCCCGGTGCAGGGCGGGGAACACCAGCCTGCGCCCCAGCCAGGCAAGCTTGTCGGCCGTCAGCGGGGCGGCCCGGAACGGGTAGGGATCCGGGAAATCGGTGGCGGCGCGCGTGCCGGCCACGGAGCCGTCGCTGGACCACAGCTCCTCTCCCCGTCCGCCGTCGGCGACGAACCAGGCCCGGCCGCCGAGGCCGGCGAGCAGAGCTTGCGCGCCCGAGGCGGCGGCAAAACGCATCAGGAGCCGCGTGCCGCTCGCCGTGCCGTCGCTGGTCCAGAGCCCACGCGACGCCGGTGGGCCGAAGAAGAAGAGCCGCCCACCCGCGGCGGTCAGGCGCGAGAGGTTGGGCAAACCGTGAAACGCCCGGACCAGCTCGACGCGGCCCGTCTCCGCCGAGGCGCGCCAGAGGCCGCGCGTCGCATGGTTGGTGCCGAGGAAGTAGACCTCGCCGCCGAGCGGCACGAGGTCGCCCTCGACCGCGACCTCCGGATGGAACGGCGCCGTCCCCGTCGTCGTTCCATCGCTGCTCCACAGCTCGCAGTCGTGATGGCCGGTGAGCGAGGAGAAATAGAGCCGCTCGCCCGCCACCGCCGCCGAAGTACAAGCGAAAGGGTAGGAGTCGACAGCAAGAGTTTTCGGAACCCGGAAGGTGCCGGCGGCGGTGCCATCCGTGCGCACCACGTGTGCCACGGTGAAGTCGTATCTCTCCGTGCGCTCCGCGAAGAAGGCGACGTCCTCGCCCTGCCCCAGCGCCACGACCTCGGTGCAGGAGGAATCGCACAAGGTGGCGAGGAGCCGGGTTCCAGCCGCCGTGCCGTCGGTCGCCCACAGGTCACGGCCGGCGGCATAGACCACCCCGCCGCGCAGGCTGGCCATGGCCACGGGGCTGGCGGGAGGGCTCCACGGAACGGGATCCTCGATGCCCGGCACCGGGCGCGGCTGGCGCAGGGCGGCGGCCGGCGGCGTCTGCGCCTCAATCCCGCCGCACACGAGCAGTGAGAAGAGAACGAACGACCGGATCTTCTGGATCACCCGCGGCCCTCGAATCATTTCATCACCCGATTCTGGATTCCCTCCAGGGATGACCGGATAGTACCAGACCCGCCGGCCTTTCCCTTCCCTCCTCCCAGTCGGTAGATTCCCCACCCGCCCTTGTCGATTTCCAGGATCGTCGTTCGACCATCCACAGAGGCGTCATCGAACAACCAATCGAAAGGAAGACCATCATGCCTACAGGAACCATCCGACTCCACCGAGTTCTCCGCGCCCAACCGGAGCGCGTCTATCGGGCGTTTCTAGACGCCGACGCCATGGCCAAGTGGCTCCCGCCCTATGGATTCACCTGCAAGGTTCACCATATGGACGTCAAGGTGGGTGGCACCTACAGAATGTCGTTCACGAACTTCACAACGGGCAACGGGCACTCGTTCGGCGGCGAGTATCAAGAGCTCGTGCCGTCCGAGAGAATTCGCTACACCGATCGCTTCGAGGATCCCAACCTGCCCGGGGAGATGCAGACGACGATCACTCTGAAGCAGGTATCCTGCGGAACGGAGCTCAACATCGTCCAGGAAGGACTACCCGAGGCCATCCCGACCGAGATGTGTTATCTCGGCTGGCAGGAATCGCTGGCACAGCTTGCGAAGCTTGTAGAGCCCGAGATCCCGGACTAGCGAAGCAACGCTGAGCCCGGGCTGGCTCGGGCTGAGCCCCGGGCGGCTCAGGTCCCGGCGTGAACGGCTCGAACCTCGGCACGGACCGCTGAAACCCCGGCGCGGACGGCTCGAGCCGCTGTTTGAACGGCCCAGGTGGCCGCTTGAAAGCCTCGAATGACGGTACGGACGGTTCCGCCTTCTGTACGAGCCCCTCAAATCCTCATACGGACGGTTCGGACGGCTGTACGGACGGTTGAAACCTCGGTATGGACGGTTCGGGGACTCGTACGGACGGTTCCAGCGTCGATACGGACGGTTCACACGAGTGTACGGACGGTTCGGGGATGCGTACGGACGGTTGCAGCCGCGGTTTGGACGGTTCAGGCGGAGGTATGAGCGGTTCGGGTATCGCCCTGAACCGTCCGCACCTCCGCTTGAGCCGCCCGTACCGAGGCCCGAGACGCTCCCGTGGCGGCGCGAACCATCCGTGCCGGCTCCCGGCAGGCTGTGGACAGGGTGCGGACGGCTCGGGCTTCCGCCTGGACGGCTCGCGCTTTGCTTCGAGCCTCCCGTGCAACCTCCTGAGTCTTTCGTACCGCCGCTCGCGAGGCTCAGTCGGTGCCCCGAACCATCCGTCCGGAGTTTTGGGAGGGTGCGGAACGCCTCCGGGATTCCGTATGCTTCAGACCGAAGGAGGAGACTCCCGAAAAGTCGCAGAAAAGCAGCGTGCTTGTCCGTCTCACGGGACAAGAGGCCTTGGAAGACCATCCAAGCTCCATCAGAAGGGGGATCCAGCGATGAAATCGGTTGAGGTCATCTACCTTCTCCTGGCAGTCGCCCATCCGTTCACCGAGCTCGTCGGCGGAACGAAGCTGTGGAAATTCCTGAACCGGGACTACTACCAGCCTCCGCACGAGGACTTTCCGGTCACGAAAACCTCGGGCATTGTGGGCTCGTTCTTCGTGATGGCGGTGCTCGTCCTTCCGCCCTTCGTTTCCTTCCTGGCATGGTTGGCCCTGGGTCTGGTTGTGGCCGACCTGTACCAGCACGCGTTCCACACGGTTTCGAGACCGGGTAAGCCGGCTCCCTGGGTCCACCTGATCACCATCGCCGGCACGCTCGTCCTTCTGCTGTGGGCCGCGGGAGGCGTGTATCGGGAGACCCTCACGATCGGCCGTTTTTCTCTCGTGCTGATTGGAGCGGCGATCATCTTCGGGAACTGGGCGAGAAACTCGTGGCGCGTCAGGCAGAGGAACCTCGGCGCCGCCTTGCTGCCGACGTCACCTTCCGCACGATGAGGGAGGCAGACGAGGTGATTACGTCTAACGAGCCTGGCGGTGCCATCCAAGAGCAGGGTCTTCGGCGCGCCTTCTTTTTCGGTGCAGGAGCTTCGCGTGCCGATGGATTCCCGCTGACACGTGACATCGTCTACGGCGTTGCGGACGTGATCACCGGCAAACCCACGGAGTAACTCTTCAACACTCGCCCGGCACATATTCAGTTGTCGGCCGCGATGAAAAAGGGAGAACTACAGGTTCTCCTTCACACTTACCCGGCACGTATTCGGGGGACCTATGGCAGGATTTTCCTGCCCTCCTCTACACTCCCCTGGAAACCTATCTAGGGATCTGGAGAAAGGAGGATGTACATCATGCCGGACCGATGATGCAGGACTGCAAGTACGTCGACAACTTCAAGAACCTCAAGGACCTAGTGACCGGTCGGGCGGCAGCTTACAAGCTACTCCAGTACCGCAGAACGGGCCTACGAGCTGCTACCTGATCTGCGGAGCTAATCACCTAGACGTGCTTGCTTCGAATACTTATGACATCAAGCGCAAAGAGAATTCCAAAACTAATAAAGGCGAGGACTATGGTCATTGAATGAACTGCAATTATGAGATTTCCTTCCCAGCCATTGATAGCCAGAGCTTTGGTCAACCTATGGAAAGCAAAGAGGGCTAACCAAAGGCAGGCCGAAATGAAGAAATCGACTAGAAGGGCTATTAGGTAAGGACGGCACCTGCGCCACACCTCACGAAGCAGAAATTCCCCGGAGGAATTGTCCTGGTGACTGTCCTTCTTGTTGATTCTTCCTGGCCACACAGCACGTTCCTCCCTAAGTGCCTACTGACCACCGACGTAGTTGAAGCAGATCTCTACTCCGATTTGACTGGAACATCTATCCAGGTGAGCGTCAGTCCATGTCCATCTACTGGCGCCCTCGGCCCAAGGACGCTCACCCTCAGGCCTGCCGTTCGGATCGATGAGGATGCCGCAGTCGCAGCCCCCGGACGCCGCGGTGGCAGGGCGACGCAGTTCCTTGGCCGGCTGCGGGCCGCCGAACCGTAGATGCTCCACCCAGTTCCAGAACCGGTCCAGCAGGCCTCCTGGATGGCGAGAGCCCGCTCCACCGGCCTGGCGGCAGCCGGGAGAGCCATGCCGAGGCCGACGATCAGGATGAGGGCGAGGGTGAGAACACGATACGAATTGCGGGACATGGCAATCCTCCTCTCCGAGGGTTCGCCGGAGCCCCCATGGCTCCGTGCCCGCGGAAGTGCTCAGTCTTCAGAAGTTCGCCGGCTGCGCGATTGAAAAACTCTGAAACGGCCTGTAGGGATCATCATCGCAAACAAAAAAACAAATTACCCATAGAAAGAATAGCATGGCCCCGTTCCTCTACCTGGGAAGTGCAGCGTTGGGGCCATAGCGAGGACATCTCGCTTGACGCCGGGCCGGCGGGGGTATAGAAGAAGGATACGTCGTCAATGAAGTGGTAGGCGGTACTTGACCCGGAGCGACCCTCGGCGGGACTCGGAGGGCCTCGTTGAAGTGCCCGTCAGTATCTGGAGACCAGGCTGCAGACGGATAGGGAGTGCAGGGCTGGATAGAGAGCCGCGTAGCAGATGCTAGAGCTACTTAGGTGGAAACAGTTAGATTAACTGAAAGGCTTGTCTTTGACTCACCAACCAAACTTCGGAGAAGTGGCTACTGACATCAAGGGTGGGATGTAGAGAAAACTCGGCTACCACCTTCTCAAGGTCTGTATCTAAGTCATGGACTGGGGAAATGACAAGATAGCAGGGCTTCGCAGTTGGTGTAGGAGTTTTAATCTTCTGGCGAAGTGTCTTTTGAAGCGATGCATGCATTGCATGCGACTGCGTGTCGGTATCGGGCGTCTTTGGGCCAGAGCTGGCGAACGAGCCGTAAGATATACTGGGTCGGCCCTCGGTTGGGCTTAACTTAATCTTCAGTTTCAAATCGAGATTCTGGAGTGTTACGTTCTCGCTGCGAATGTCAATGTCAACAAGGTTCCTGACTATCCAGTCTGCAATTTCTTCCCGATGCCTTCTAAGTGAACGCCAGGAACGGGGCTCCTCAATATGGATATGAACAGGAACACCAAGGCGCTGCAGCTGCTGGTCTAAAAATTGTAACATCTGGGCTGATGCTATGAATTCCTTCGTCCAGGTAGGAGAGGTCCAAGCCTCTGTCATCTCCGCGCCAACGATACATCCTTTTTCATCTTTCAATCTAAAGTCTGGACTCTCACCTTTAGCGAAAAACAGCAGCTCGCGGCCCGTGGCAAAGCGAAGTATGTGTAGGAAGGAAAGGAGTTGGTAGAACTCTTCGTCGTTTTGTTCAAAGGTTGCGCCATGGCGAGATAAGGAACAGGAGTAGGGGGCTGAAAGCTCAACCTTTCTCTCTGTTAGTAGCTCGTTATGGCGCTTAATCCAACCCCATCTCGTTAATACCTCGTGTTTCGTCGCCCAGCTTTGCCCATCCAAGAAGTTGTCTACTTCGTCCTGTGAGGTCCTGGCATCAAAGAGCCCAAGCGCAACCAAAGAAAAGAAGCGGGCATTAAGCAGCATATATGCTCCCTCAAAGGATTCTATCTGATTACCCAATGATAGATACTTCTTAGGGTCCAGCCGCTGCCGGTTGCGGTGTCGATTCTTGAATAAGCCAATCCAGTAGTCCCATTCGGCAGTGAGCGCACCATAATCCAGGCTGTGAATGAATTCTAGGTGTTTTTCAAGTTGGATGCGGTGAGACTCGGCAGCTTTGCGCACCAGAGGGTCACTGCTCTCAAATACCGCATTGAGAGAGTCCAGTAAGCGAAGAGGCAACGCCTCAGCATGCAGCAACTCTACTCGGAATCCCCTCATGGTCTTTGTATAATACCCTCTTGGTCGTATGGCAAACAAAAAGGGGAGGGTTGCCGGAGCCCTACCGCCTTTCCTCCCTGTGATCGGGAGGGGTACACGTCTTCCCTGCAGACCAAGTCCCCTTCTTCAGAGCGGACGGTGGCGTCCTTGGGCCCAGAGGCCAGCCGTCCTATTCAGAGCGGCGCAGGATTTCCCGCCAGACCTCCTCCAAGCCGAGCTTGGAGACCCAGTCCTCGATGTAGGAACGGTCGATCTGATCTCCGCTGACCTTGAGGACACCCACGATGTCGCGCAGGTGCTTCTCGGAGTGCCCCTCCTGGAAGAACTCCATCTTCTTCAGGATCACGTCCTCGGGAGAGGAAAAGAAAGCCTGAAAGTCCGGCCCCGGGCTCAGTCGGCGCGCCCGGAGGAAGCGGCTGCGGTCGAGAGGCGAATCCCCGGGGACCATGAAGTCGATCTTCAGCCCCGACCGCGGGTGGATGACGTTGAACTGTCCACGGCGGGAGACGGCGCGGCGAGCTGACTCCTCGCTCAGGTAGAAGTCGTCCTCGGGAAACGCAGCGCAGAAGGCGGAGATCTTGCCCGGAGGAAGGTCGACGACGATGTCGATGTCGTTCGTGAAGCGCGGCTCGCCGAAGAAGATGGTCGCCATGGAGCCCGTCACGAAGTAACGGATCCCCAGTTTCTCCAGGGTTCCGGCGACGAAACGGAGCAGCTCAGACGTTTCCATGGGAGATCCTTCGCGCCGTTTCCAACTCAATGCGCTCCTGGTCCCACTCGGGGTGCTCGGCTGCAAGATGGCTGGCGAGCATGCGGCGCGCCGAGGCGAACATGTCGCTCGCAATCTTCAGCCGCTCCGCACCCGTCATCCGGCGCAGGATACTCGCCATCTCGTCGTCGACGACATCCCAATCCTCTCTTGCCATGGCCGTATTGTATCGGGGACGCTCCCCAAGCTTCAGGGCCCCTCCCAATTTCAGGGGGCAGCCATTGCCCCCCAAAATCGGACGCAACAAATTCAGAGGGCAGCCACTGCCCTCCGAATTTGGACCAGGTAATTTAGAGGGGCAACCACTGCCCTCCGAATTTGGACGAGGTAATTTCAAGGGGCAGCCGGTGCCCTCTGAATTTGGATGACCCCATTTCAAGGGGCAGCCACTGCCCTCCGAATTCGGGAGACGCAATTTCAGGGGGCAGCGACTGCCCTTTGAATTTGGATGGGAAGAATTCAGGGGGCAGTCGCTGCCCCCTGGAATTGGATGGTAGAAATTCAAGGGGCAATCGCTGCCCCCCGAAATTGGAACGTCCGGGAACCTTCGGGATCGACTCCCTACGCCTCGGCGGCCTCCGCGGAGACGGCGGGCTTTGCGGCCGAGCCGTTCCAGAGAGAGCGCATCCAGGCGGCGAGCCCTTCAACCCGGAGAGTGATGTACGGCAAAGCCAGCAGAGTCAGGACACAGGAAGACATCAGGCCCCCCATCACGGTGCGGGCCAGGGGGAAGTAGAAGAGATCCCCCACCGCCGCTCCCCCCCAGGCCAGAGGCAGCAGGCCGAGGATGGTGGTCGCGGCGGTCATCAGCACCGGGCGCAGACGGTCGCGTCCCGCCTGGATGATCGCTTCGTCGCGCGGCATCCCGGCCTTGCGGAGCTGGTTCAGGTGGTCCAGCAGCACGATGCCGTTGTTCACCACGACGCCCATCAGGATCAGCAGGCCGATCTGGGCCATCATGTTGAACGGCGTGCGCGTCGCGGCCAGCAGCCAGACCGCTCCCGGCAGCGCGAAGGGGATCGAGAACAGGATCGCGAAGGGCTGCGCCAGCGACTCGAAGAGCGACGCCATCACGAGGTAGACCAGGGCCAGCGCCAGGAGGAAGTTGATCGCCATCTGCTGTCCCTGGCCGTCCTGCTCCAGGATGCGGTCGTCCCAGGACCAGGAGTAGCCCGGCGGCAGGTTGAAGGCGTCCATCAGCGCGCCGATCCGCTCCTTGGAGCCGTCCCAGTCGTCGCCCTCGTAGACCGCGCGCACCTCGGTTTTCACCTTGCGGTTCTCGCGCTGGATCTCCTGCTCGCGCGTGATCACCTGGAAGCTGGCCACGTCGCCAAGCAGCACGGGCGTGCCGCCCGCGTTCGTGACCTGCATGCGCTTCAGGTCTTCGAGGCTCGTGCGGTCCTCCTGGCGCAGGGCGAGCCAGGTCTCCACTTCGTGATCGCCGGCGTTGAAGCGCCGGAGGCGCATGCCGCCGAGAGTGAACGAAAACAGGTTGGAGATGTCCTGCGCGCTCATGCCGAGCCGCATGGCCTTGTCGCGGTCCACCGTGACCTGGACCTCGCGCCGGCCGCGGTGGATCGGCGAGGTGATGTCTTCCACTCCGTCGATCGTGGCGAGCCGGCGCTCCGCCTCCTCGGCGAGCTTGCCCAGCACTTCGCTGTCCTGGCCGAAGAACTTGACCGCGAAGAAGGTGCTGCTCCCCCCCGCCTCGGCCGCGTCGTCCTCGAACTGCAGCTTCACGCCGGGGATCCTGGGCAGGGCGTCGCGCAGCTTGGAGCGCAGGTCCTGCATCTCGGTGTCGGTGAGGTCGGCCCGCGCCAGGGTGATCGTCGTGCCCGCCTCGTTCTCGACGTAGTAGCTGTAGAGCCCCTTGACCAGGAAGCGCTCGGCGTTGGCGTTGAGAAAGGTTTCCACCTGGTTCACCGCCCGCTCGCTGTCCGACTTGTAGGAAAAGTCGGCGAACTCGTATTCGATCCGCAGGCGCTCGTTCGTGGTCGCCGAGAACATGCCCGTCTGCACGAGGTCGAGCGGGAAGGGGGCGATCCCCACGCCGATCGCCGCCACGACCAGGAAGCCGGTGGCCTTGCGGTGCCGCAGCGTCCAGCCGAGCATGCGGGCGTAGCGCTCCTCCAGCCAGGTCACCGACGGCACCGGCTTCGGCGGCTTGACCTTGAGGAAGTGTGCCGAGACCAGCGGAATCAGGGTGAGGGAGGAGAACAGCGAGGCGATCATCGCCAGGCTGAGCGCGATCCCCACCTCCTTGAGGAAGATCGTGAGCTGGTTGCTCGCGCCCAGGATCAGCGGCAGGAAGACGATCAGCGTCGTGGCGGTCGAGCTGGTCACCGCCAGCCAGACATGGCTCGCCCCCTGGAGAGCCGCTTTCTTCGGATCGCTCTCTTTGTGCTGGCTGCGGTCGATGGATTCGAGCACCACGATTGCGTTGTCCACCAGCATGCCGACGCCGAGCATCAGCCCCATCATGGAGAGGATGTTGAGGGTCTTGCCCATGAAGTACATCGCCCCGCAGGCCGCGATCACCGAGAACGGGATCGAGAGCGAGACGATCAGGGTCGAGTCCAGACGGCGCAGGAAGAAGTAGAGGATCAGCACGGCGAGCAGGCCGCCGATCATGCCCGACTCGGTGAGGCCGTCGATGGCGTTGGTGATCTGCTTGGCCTGGTCGTCGAAGACGAACAGCTTCACGCCTTTCAAGAGCGGGTCCTTGTCGATGTCCTCCTCGATCACCTTGCGCACGGCCGTGGCCACCTCGACCGTGTTGGCGGTCGATTCCTTGAACACGTCCAGGGCCACGGCGTAGTCGCCGTCGAGGTGGCGGCCGGTGTCGGACGGCGGCTCTTCGTAGCGGACGTCGGCGACGTCGCGGAGCCGCAGGCCGCGGTCGTCGACCGGCAGGTCCTCGATGGCCTCGATGGAGGCGAAGGCGCCGAGCGCGCGGGCCGTGTAGCGCAGGCCGCCCAAGTCCACCTGGCCGAGCACCAGGTTCTGCGACGCCCCCTGGAGCCGGTCGATGAGCCCTCCGATGTCCACGTTGTGGGCCTTGACCTTGTCGAGGACGAGGTCGATGGAGATCTCCCGCGGCGCCACGCCGTGGAGGCCCACGCGCGCCACGCCCGGGACGCGGCGGATGCGGTTGGCGACCCGGGCTTCCAGCAGCTCGAAGTTCTGCGAGAGGTTGACCCCTTCGGCCGCGATCCGCCCTTCGATCACCGGGATGTCGCTGGTGCTGAAGGAGAAGATCAGCACCTGGCCGACGCCCGCGGGCAGCGTGGGCCTGACCTGGTCCATCTTCTCGCCGACCTGCATGCGGACGATGTCGAGGTTCTTGCCCCAGTCGAACTCCATGTTGATCTCGGCGCCGTCGGCCGTGGAGCGCGAGCGCATCTTCTTGACGCCGGACAGGGTCGCGAGCGCCTCCTCCACCGGCTTGGCGATCTCCTTCTCGATCTGCGTCGGGTTGGAGTTCGGGTACGGGATCTGGATGCCGATGAACGGCGCGTCCACGTCCGGCAGGAAGGCCAGGGGCAGACGGCTCCAGGCGATGCCGCCGAGGACCAGCACGCTGACTAGCACCATCAGCGTGGTGACGGGACGGTTGACGGCCAGCCTTGGGAGGTTCATGACGCCACCTCACCCCCTGTCCCCCTCTCCCACGGGAGAGGGGGGACGGCTTCGGAGGACGTCGGGACGGTTGCTTCGCCCTTGCAGTCGAGCAGGGTGTAGACGACCGGGATGACGAGCAGGGTGAGCATCGTGCCCACGGTGAGACCGCCGATCACGGTGATCGCGAGCGGTCTTTGGAGCTCGCCGCCCTCGCCCATGCCGAAGGCCATGGGCAGCAGGCCGAGGACCGTGCAGGCCGAGGTCATGAGGATCGGGCGCAGGCGGTTCAAACCGCCGTGCAGCAGCGCGTCCTCCTTGCTCATGCCCTGGTCGCGGAGCTGGTTGACGCCGTCGATGAGCACGATGGCGTTGTCCACCACGATGCCGGCGAGCATGACCGCGCCGAGGATCGCCACCACGTCGATCGAGTGGCCGGTGAGCGCCAGCGCGCCGATCATGCCGACCGCGCCCAGCGGCACGGTGAACATGACCACGAAGGGATGGATCAGCGACTCGAACTCGCAGGCCATGACCAGGTAGACCAGGAAGAGCGCCAGCAGGCCGGCCAGGGTCAGCGACCGGAAGGAGCGCTGCATCTCTTCCTCCTGGCCGGAGAGCGAGGCGGTGACGTTGGCGGGGAGCGTCGCCCGGCCGATGGCGGCGCGCACGTCCGCGGCCACCTCGCCCATGCTCCGCCCCGCCAGGTTGCCCGAGATCACCGCCACCCGCTTCTGGCCGATGCGCCGGATCTCGCTCGGGCCGTCCGCGGCCGTCACGGTCGCCACGGACGAGAGCGGGATGGGAACGCCGTCCCGCTGGCCGACGATCAGGCCGGAGAGGTCGGCCACCGAGGCCCTGCCCATCTCCACCGAGCGCACGCGGATGTCGATCTCCCGGTCGCCCTGCTGGAAGCGGGTGGCGACCGTGCCCTGCACCTTGCTGCGAACCGTTTCAGCCACCTGCGACAGGTCGAGCCCGAGGCGCGTGAGCTGCTCGCGGTTGAACGCCACCTGCAGCTCGGGATTGCCCAGCTCGGCCGTGGTGCGCACGTCAACCAGGCCGGGCACGTTCTCCATGTCCTGCCGCAGCTCGGCGGCAGCCGTATGGAGCTCGACCAGGTCGTCGCCGTAGACCTCGGCTTCGATCGGCGTGCGGAAGGTGAAATAGGTCGGCCTTCCCAGCTCGAAGCGCGCCAGCTCGGAGACGGCCAGACGCTCGCGGAGCTTCGCGGCGACCGCCTCCTCGTCCTCGGGCCTGGTGCCGGGCTTCATCCGCACCTGGATGCGCGCCGCGCTCTCCCCCTCGCTGCCCGTCGAGGAGAGCGAGAGGCCGGTGCCGCCCGAAGTGCTGGCGTAGGAATCGATCCGCGGGTCGCCTTCCAGCACTTCTTGAGCGTCGGCGATGAAGCGGTCCGTGGCTTCGAGCGGCGTGCCCTCGGGCAGCTCGACCTTGAAGAAGAACTCGCCCTGCGAGAAGGCGGGCACCAGGTTGACGCCCAGGACCGGGATCAGGAGCAGCGAGGCCAGGAACAGCGCGAGACCGAGGCCGAGCACCGTCACCTTGGAGCGCAGGGCCCAGCGCAGAGCCGGCGGATAGGCCGCGGTGACCGCTGCCAGGCCGGCGTCGAACGTCCGCGTGATGGGCCGGAAGATCCAGCCGAAGGCCCGGCCCATCCAGGAGAGACCGCGCCGCAATCCGCCGAGCGCCGCGCCCGGAGCGCGGTGGAAGACCATCCATCTCGCCCGCCTGGGCCAGGAGGCCGACGCATCCGGTGGCGTCGCCGTCAATCCGGGAAGCTTGCCGGCCGCTCCGGCCGCCATCAAGGGGATGAGGGTGAGCGAAATCACCAGGGAGGCCAGCAGGGAGATGGAGACGGTCACGGCCTGGTCGCGGAAGAGCTGCGCCGCCATGCCCTCGACGAACACGACCGGCACGAACACGACCACGGTGGTGAGCACCGAGGCGATGACCGCCATGCCTACCTCGGAGGCGCCGTTGCGCGCGGCCTCGACGCCGGACTCGCCCTTCTCGCGGCGCTTGTGGATGGCTTCGAGCACCACGATGGCGCCGTCGACCAGCATGCCCACGCCGAGCGCCAGACCGCCCAGGGACATGACGTTGAGGGTCGTCCCGGTCTGGTACATCAGGAAGAAGGTGGCCACGATCGACACCGGGATGGTCACCGCGATGATCAGCGTGCTGCGCAGGTCCTTGAGGAAGAGGAGCAGGACGCCGATGGCGATCAGGCCGCCCATCCAGGCGTTCTGGATCACTTCGTCGATCGAGGCGCGGATGAAGCGCGACTGGTCGGCGCCCACCACGACCTCGACGCCTTCGGGGAGCTCCTTCTTGACGTTTTCCAGCCGCTCGTGGACCGCCTTGGCCACCGCGACCGTGTTGGCGTCCCCCTCCTTGTAGAGGGCGAGCTCGACCGCTTCCTTGCCGGCGAAGCGGGTGACGACCTCGCGCCGCTTGTGGCCGCGCGTGACCTCGGCCACGTCGGCCAGGGTGACGTTGCGGCCTTCATGGGTGGCCAGGATCGTGGTGAGGATGTCGTCCAGGTTCTTGAACTCGTTGCGCGCCCGCACCAGGTAGCGCGCCTCGGACTCGTAGAGGCTGCCGCCGGCCTGGTTGATGTTCTCGCGCAGGAGCCGGGCACGGACGTCGTCGATCGAGAGCCCGAGGAGGGAGAGCTTGCCCTCGTCGAGCCGGACCTCGATCTCCTCTTCATAACCGCCGTTGACCTGGATCGCGGCCACGCCGCCGGTGGACTCCAGGTCGCGCTTGAGCACCTCCTCGCCGACGTAGCGCAGGCGGTAGAGGTCGTCCAATCCGGTCAGATAGATGCGGACGATCGGGTCGTTCGCCGGGTCGAAGCGCAGGATGACCGGCTTCTCGGCCTCGCGGGCCAAAGGAAGAAGGTCGAGCTTCTGGCGCACGTCGAGGGCGGCGAAATCCATGTTCCGCCCCCAGTCGAACTCCAGCGTGACCTGGGAGAGCCCCGGCTTGGAGACCGAGGTGATCTTCTTGACGCCGGCCACCACGCCGGCAGCCTCCTCCACCGGCCGGCTGACGAGCGACTCGACCTCGGCCGGGGCGGCGCCCGGGAAGCGGGTCTCGACCGTCAGGGTCGGATAGGAGACGTCCGGCAGCAGGTTGATGGGCAGCCGGGTGAACGCGACCGAGCCGAACAGGACCAGCGCGACCGCGCACATGGATACCGTGACCCTGCGACGCAGGGAGATCTCGACGAGCTTCATGGCCGCCTCCAGCTTGTCTGGCTAGCGCGCCGCCTCGGCGGCGCGCTGGTCGGCGGTCTTCGTCTTTGCGGATTCGGCGAGGATCTCGACCGGCGAGCCCTGCTTGAGACTGCCCTGCCCGGCGACGATCACGCGCTCGCCCGGCTTGACGCCTCCGAGGACCTCGATGCTCTCGCCCTCCTCCAGGCCGAGCTCCACGGGGCGCTTCTCGGCGACCCCGTTCTGGACTACGAACACGTGGGCGCTCTGCAGCTCGCGCAGGACGGCCTGGCGCGGCAGGAGCACCGCATCGGGGCGCGACTCGCGGACGACGTCGATGGTCACGAAGCCGCCGGGGCGCACGGCCGACGGTAGTGGGTTCACGGCCTCGACCGTGATTTTCACCGTGCCGGTCGCGGGATCCACCACCGGGCTGATCTGGCGGATGCGTCCGCGGAACTGGACGGCCTCGTCGGCCTTGAGCGTGATGCGGGTCTCGCGGCCGGGCCTGAGGCCGAGCACTTCGCGCTCGGGCAGGTGGATGTAGGCGACGAGCGGATCGAAGTCGGCCAGGTTGAACAGCTCCTCGCCGGCGCGCAGGTGCTGGCCCTGCTCGACGATGCGGGAGGTGATACGGCCGGAGAATGGCGCGTGGATGGCGGTCTTGCCGATGCGGTACCTGGCTTCGGCGACCTCCTGGCGGGACATCTCGTTCTCCATGCGCAGCTTCTCGAACGTCTCCTGGCTGATCAGCCCTTCCTTGAGCATGCGCTCGCCGCGCTCGTAGACCAGGCGGGCGTTCTCGGACCTGACCTGCGTCTTGGCGAGGTCGATGCCGGTGTCCTCGCGGTCGAGGGTGGCGAGGGTCTGCCCCTTGGTCACCCAGTCCCCCTCGTCCACGAACAGCCGGGCAATCCTGCCGTCGGACTCGGTGAGGACCTTGACCTCGTTGTCGGAGACCAGGTTGGCGGTCGAGCGGATGTAGGACGAGACCGTGCCGGTCTCCACCGCGGCCACGCTGACCGGGACCGGAGCCTTCTTCTTCTCTTCCTGCTTCTTCTCGTCCTTGGCCGCGTTCTTGCCGTTCGAGGCGGCGACCTTGACGACGGAGAAGCCGCCCACGAGAAGGACGAGCAGGGCGGCGACGATCCAGAGAGTGCGCTTGCGGCGCGCTTTGGTATTGGAAAGGACCTCGGGGGTCTCAGCGTTTTCGTGCATCGGAATTCCCTCCTTCATTCGACTTTACGTCCCAGCCCGCAATAATGTTTCGGGGGGGTGCCTCTCCCCGGTCACATCGATCCGCTAGAATGTCCTTCATCATGACGGGGCCGGCGGGCCGGGCTGGCCCGTTTTCCCTGTTGGTCGGGTGGAGGATCTGTTCCCATGGCGCAAGAGATGTCGGCGTCGCACGTCCGGGCGGCCCTTTTCGTTGACTTCGACAACATCTACCTCGGCCTGCAGAGGGAGGACCCCTCCGCCGCCGAGCAGTTCGCGACCGATCCCGGCCACTGGTTGAGATGGCTGCAGGAGAAGATGCCGCTGGACTACCTGGGCGACGGCCTGGGGCGGACCAGGCGCAAGATCCTGTTCCGGCGCTGCTACCTGAACCCGTCGCAGTTCGGCCGCTTCCGCCCGTACTTCACGCGCTCGGCGGTCGAGGTGGTGGATTGCCCGCCCCTGACCAGCGGCGGCAAGACGAGCGCCGACATCCAGATGGTCATGGACATCCTGGACGCGCTCGGGCATGCCACGCGCTTCGAGGAGTTCATCATCCTGTCGGGCGACGCCGACTTCACGCCGGTCCTCCTGCGCCTGTCCAAGCACGACCGGCGCAGCGCCGTGCTGGCGGTCGGTCCCGCCTCCGTGGCCTACAAGTCGGCCTGCGACCTCCTGATCGACCAGGACACCTTCCTGGAGGAGGCGATCGGCGTGACGGTCCTGCCGGCGGGCAGCGCCGAGGGGCCGCGCACCACCGTCATGCACGAGCTGCTGCGCCGCGTCGCGGACAAGGTCTACGAGAAGGCGAGCGCCTTCGGCGAGCTGGTCGCGACCGACCTCCCCGGCATCTACCGCGAGTTCACCGAGTTCACCTCCAGCACGAACTGGCTCGGATTCAACAGCCTGCGCGGCATGACCAGCGCGGTCATCCAGGCGCGGCGCGACCTGGAGATGCTCGAGGGGGACCCCTGGCGGGTGCGGGTGGGCGAAGGCATCGAGCCGGGCGAGGACGGCGAAGAGGCGCCGGTGGTGATCTCCCGCGACCGGCCGACCCCGGCCGCGTTCCAGGCCCTCACCGAGGAGATCCTGGAGTACGTGCGCATGCTCGTCGAGGAGTCCGACGTCGCGGTGCCCATGGCGCGGGCCGCGCAGATGGTCATCAGCCGCTTCGGCGAGGAGGTGCTCGACTCGCGCTGGGCCGGCGCGGGCACGTTCCGCGACCTGCTCGAAGGCAGCGACAGCGACGCCTTCGCGGTCTCGGCGCTCAAGCCCGGCTACCTCTACGACCCGCAACGCCACCAGCTCCCGGCCAACGGCCGCCCCGACGAGCTGCCCGCGACCGATCCCAAGCTGAGCCAGCTCGCCTGGCGCGTCCACCAGCTCACCGACACCCCGTACCTCACCCCGGCCGAGTACACGCTGATCTTCCGCCACATCTCGGAAGAGGTGAGCAAGAACGGCTACTTCCTCACCCGGACCTCGAAGGCCGTGCGCGACCGGTGCATCGAGGAGGGAGCGACCATCGCCCGCGCCAGCGTCAACTTCATCCTGCGCGGCATCACCTTCGGCAGCCACCGCTTCGGCCAGAACGGCGACGACGCCTCGACCCTCGCCCAGGCCTTCTTCCGCAACGTCCTCGGCCTGTGCGAAAGCGCGGGCCTGCCGCTCACGGACGAGGAGCACGGCATCCTCGCCCAGTGGATCCAGGGCGGGCCGGGCCAGGAGAAGGAGCCGGAGGAGACGGAACCGGTCGCGGAAGAGGCTTCCAAGGAATCCGAGCCCGAGCCGCAGGAGGTCCAGGCTTGAAGGCACCGTTTTTGATCGCCCTGCTCCTCCTCTGCGGGGCCTGCGCGCGGGAGGCGGCCGCGCCGGCCGCCCAGACGTCCGAGCCGCGGGCGGTCCTGCCCGCGCTGCCGGTCCCGGTCGAGATGCCGTCCGACCCGGGCGAGGCCGGGGTCCGCGACTTCGTGACCATGTTCATGGACGTGCGCCTCACCGGCGACGACGTGCAGGCGCGCGATTACCTCTCCCCCACCGCCCTGGAGCAGTACGCCGCGCCCAAGGACATCCTCCCCCTGACCTCCATGTCCATCACGGGCTGGGACCTGCTCGCCCTGAACGCCGCGGACGCGAGCTCGTGGGAGGCGCGGGTGCGCATCCGCCGCGAGGACGACCAGGTCGAGGAGCTGCTGTTCGTGGGCCCCG
The DNA here is from genome assembly GCA_036277235.1 of Thermoanaerobaculia bacterium. Classification (GTDB taxonomy): domain Bacteria; phylum Acidobacteriota; class Thermoanaerobaculia; order Multivoradales; family UBA5704; genus DATMER01. The sequence continues at coordinate 16,970 of DASUNJ010000799.1, forward strand.
GTCCGGATGCCGGCGGAGCGCAGCGGCCCTGGATCATCCGCGGGGTGGCGCGGCCATGACCGCGCATTCCGATGGAAAAACCTGGGAGCTCACCGACCAGGAGCGCAGGCAGGTGCTCGCCCTGCCGGCCCGGGAGCGCTACGGCCTCTTCCTGCAGATCACGGTGGACTGGGAGGAGGTGTGGGGCCTGCACAGCTCGGACGGCTGGGTCCTTTCGAGCGGCGCCGACGGCCGCGACATCCTCCCCCTCTGGCCCCATCCGCTGTTCGCCGAGGCCTGCGCGCACGGCTCCTGGGAAGGCACCTCCCCCGCGGCGGTGCCGCTCGACGAGCTGCTGGACGACCTCCTCCCTCTCCTGGAAGAAGACGGCATCCGCGTCGCGGTCTTCCCCAGCCCCCAGGGCGAGGGCGTCCTGGTCCCGCCCGCCGAGCTGCGGCGGGACCTGAAAGCAGAGCTGGAGCTGGGGGAGTAAAATGGAAGAGGAGGAGCAGAAAGGAGACGCGATGAACATTCAGGAGTTCTCGCACCAGTTGGGACGGGACGACCACCCCTCGGAGCTGATCCGGGCGCTGCGGTCGTTGCGCGGTCTGGACGTGGACCGTCTCCGCTGGTCCAAGCGCCCGGACTGGGGCGTCTGGCAAGACCAGGAGCCGCGCGCCTACGCCGAGCGGCCCGAGCTGCGGAGCTGACCCCCTGAAAAACAGCGAGGGCAGGCACCGGAGCGCCTGCCCTCCATTCCTTCCGAAACCTTTTCTTTTACCGAAACGCGCCGACCGTGCCGCGCGTGGTGTTCAGCACGCGGGTGTTGTCGGCCCGGGTCGTGTTGCCCATGGGCACGCCGTTGTAGAGCTTGTTCGGGTTGGACCAGTAGTTGAGGCGCGGGCAGCCGGCCGGGCAGTTGTAGGCCATGATCGTGCGCCAGCTCGGAGAGCCCGTGTAGCGGTAGCCGTGGCCGTACGCGTAGGGCGACAGGGTGCCGTCGGTGTTGATGTCGTGACGGGCGGATTGCAGGTGCCCGATCTCATGGCCGAACGAGTAGTAGCCCGTGATGCAGTCCCAGTGCGCGTCGGCGAAGGCCGTGCTCGCGGAGGAGCCGATGCCCGAGGCCAGGCCGCAGGAGGACGAGTTGTTGATGACCAGGAAGCCGACATCCGCCGCGACCGAGTTGCGGGTCGTGTGGATCGAGTCCATGTAGCCGTCGGAGGTCCCGCGGTAGCGCGAGAGGTCGGTGCTGAAGCTGCCGCTCTGGGTGTAGGTGACCTGGGACTTGTGGGCCAGGATCAGGTCGATGAGCACGCCGCTGTTCGTGTAGCCCTGGTTGGTCTCGGCGACCGCGAGGTCGACCAGGGCGCTGATGTTGCCCGAGGCCGAAGCCGCGGAGGACGTCCAGTGGACCATGACCCGGATCACGGTGTCCGCCTGGGCCGTGAAGGTGGGGGGCATCTTGTACGTCGGCAGGTCGCCGTACTCGGCCGGATGGTCCGGCGGCAGGGAGCTGAAGTCCACGGCCGCGATGGCGTGGTGGCCGGTCTTGAGCGGGCGGATCTTGTACAGCTCGCCGCCGTGGTGGACGTTGCCCGTGATCGTGTTGCCGTCGCGGACCAGCATCACCGAGTTGATGGGGTCGAACTTGAGCGCCTCGGCCGAGAAGGGAAC
>DASUNJ010000800.1:0-12698 GCA_036277235.1 Thermoanaerobaculia bacterium
CGACCGTGCCAAGAATGACGACTGCCATGGCGATCCTCCTGAATCTGCGGTGAGACATGAAGAAACTCCCTCTCGAGCAGGGCCATCCGAGCGGCCACTACGGCTGCCGGTGCCCGGCTCTATTCAAAAGGTGCTGGAACGCGCTTCCAAGTAGACTGAAACTCTAAAACAGGATGTGCTTGTGGAGGTGGTCCTTGTTTTGCAGTCATGTCGTGCGAGCGAGGCGAAGACGGACCAAGTGCTGAACAAGACTTTCTGGATTGCAGGCTTCGAGTGCTCCTGCCATAGACGAGGTGACGGCAGGCGGCTCGATCTTCTGGCGGCTACCCGGCATGACCATTTCGCCCTGTCCGACTATGCGCGGCTGCGGCAGGTGGGGATCGGAACCGCCCGCGACGGAGTGCGCTGGCACTTGGTGGAGCGCTCGCCGGGCCGCTACGAATTCGGCAGCCTGCTTCCCATGGTGCGGGCCGCGCGCAAGGCGGACGTCCAGGTCATCTGGGACCTCTGCCACTACGGCTGGCCGGAGGGGCTCGACGTCTTCGGTCCCGAGTTCGTGGACCGTTTCGCCGAGTACGCCCGCGCCGTGGCGCGGGTGATCGCCGCGGAGACGGACGAGCCGGCGGCCTGGTGCCCGATCAACGAGATCTCCTTCTGGTCCTGGGCAGGCGGCGACGTGGCGTACCTGAACCCGTTCGCCACCGGCCGCGGCTTCGAGCTCAAGGTGCAGCTCGTGCGGGCGAGCCTGGCCGCCATCGACGCCATCTGGAGCGTGGACCCGCGGGCGCGGATTCTCCATGCCGAGCCGGCCATCCACATCCTGCCCAACCCGGCCCGCGGGGCGCGCAAGGACGTGGAGGGCAACCGGCTGGCGCAGTTCCAGGCCTTCGACATGCTGGCCGGGCAGCTCTGGCCGCAGCTCGGGGGCGACGAGCGCTATTTGGATGCGGTGGGCGTGAACTACTACCCGGACAACCAGTGGGTGCTCGACGGGCCCAGGGTTGGCCGGGATGATTCGCGGTACCGCCCCTTCCGCCAGATCCTGGCGGAAGTCTGGGAGCGCTACGGGCGGCCCGTGATCGTGTCCGAGACCGGCGGGCAGGGAAGAGACCGCGCGCCCTGGCTGAGCTACGTGGCGGAGGAGGTGCGGGCAGCCCGGAGCGCCGGCGTGCCGGTCGAGGGGATCTGCCTGTACCCGATCCTGGACTACCCCGGCTGGGACGACGACCGCCACTGCGAGACCGGCCTCTGGGGCCTCGCGACTCCCGAAGGACGCCGGGAGACCTGCTCAGACCTGGCCCGGGAGCTGGAGATCCAGGCCCGATTGATGCGGCAGATGCCATCGAACCTTGACAGTGATTCTCCGGACGCCGAGCGCGTGCCGGAACAGGAGACCGAGAATGTTGCTTTCTGACGACCGACCCGTTCCCGCCCATGACCTCGCTGTAACCGGGTCCGGCGCGAAGCCGGATCTCGTCTGCCTCTCCCATTTGCGCTGGGACTTCGTCTGGCAACGCCCGCAGCACCTGATGAGCCGCTTCGCCCGCGACCGCCGGGTGTTCTTCGTGGAAGAGCCGATCTGGGAGGATACGGAGCCGAGGCTGGAAGTGAGCGAGGGGAAGGGCGGCGTCAAGGTTGCGGTGCCCCACCAGCCTCACGGGCTCTCCCCCGGGCAGGCGGAGGCCGCCCAGGGCGAACTGCTGCGCGAGATGCTCGAGCAGCACGAGATCGCCGAGTACGTCCTCTGGTACTACACGCCCATGGCCATTCCCTGCGCCGAGGGGTTGGAGCCGCTGGGAGTGGTCTACGACTGCATGGACGAGCTCTCGCTCTTCCGCGGTGCGCCGCGGGAGCTGCTGGACCGCGAGTCGAAGCTCCTCGCCGCCGCCGACCTCGTGTTCACCGGCGGCCAGAGCCTGTACGAGGCCAAGCGCGAGCGCCATTCGCGGGTCCACCCCTTCCCGAGCAGCATCGAGGCCGAGCACTTCCGCCAGGCGCGCGCGGCCTGCCCGGAACCCGACGACCAGCGGCACCTGCCGCGCCCGCGCATGGGCTACTTCGGGGTCATCGACGAGCGGCTGGACCTGGACCTCGTCGCCGCCGTGGCCGACGCCCGCCCGGACTGGCAGATCGTCATGGTCGGTCCCGTGGTCAAGATCGATCCGGAGACCCTGCCGCGCCGCGCCAACCTCCACTACCTCGGCATGAAGGGCTACGCCGACCTGCCGCTCTACCTGTCGGGCTGGGACGTGGCGCTGATGCCCTTCGCGCAGAACGAATCGACCCGCTTCATCAGCCCCACGAAGACCCCGGAGTACCTGGCCGGCGGCCGGCCCGTGGTGTCGACGCCGATCCGCGACGTGGTCAAGCCCTACGGCGAGGAGAAGATGGTGGAGATCGCCGATGGCCCCGAGGAGTTCGTGGCGGCCGTCGAGCGTGCCCTGTCCGGCTATGGCGAAGGGTGGCTGGACCGGGTGGACGAGCTCCTCTCCCACGGCTCCTGGAACCGTACGTGGCGGGAGATGTCGGATCTGATCGACGCGGCCGTCGCTTCGCGGCGGGAGGTGCCCGTTCTTTGAATCGTCTTTGACGTCCAAGCTCCGAAGCTAGCGGTGATTTGGAGTTCTCTGAAAGGAGCCGGTTCGATGTTCGACTACTTGATCGTCGGCGCGGGATACGCGGGAAGCGTCCTGGCCGAGAGGCTCGCGCGGGGCGCGGGCAAGAAGGTCCTCCTCGTGGACCGCCGTCCCCATATCGGAGGGAATGCCTACGACTGCTACGACGACGCGGGGATCCTGATCCACAAGTACGGTCCCCACATCTTCCACACCAACTCGAAGGAGGTGTTCGAGTACCTCTCCGAGTTCACCGAGTGGCGCCCCTACGAGCACCGGGTGCGGGCGAGCGTGGACGGCCAGCTCGTGCCGATCCCGATCAACCTGGACACCATCAACCAGCTCTACGGGCTCAAGCTCAACAGCATGGAGGTGGAGACCTTCTTCGCCTCGATGGCCGAGGCCCGGGAGTCCATCCGCACCTCGGAGGACGTGGTCGTCGCGCGCGTCGGCCGGGAGCTCTACGAGAAGTTCTTCCGCGGCTACACCCGCAAGCAGTGGGGGCTCGACCCGTCGCAGCTCGACGCCATGGTGACCTCGCGGGTGCCGGTGCGCAACAACCGCGACGACCGCTACTTCACGGACACCTACCAGGCCATGCCGCAGCGGGGCTACACCCGGATGTTCGAGAACATGCTCGACCATCCCAACATCAAGATCCTCCTCAACTGCGACTATCACGAGGTCAAGGACGAGATCGCGTACGACAAGCTGATCTTCACCGGGCCGGTGGACGAGTACTTCGGCTACCGCTACGGCAAGCTGCCGTACCGCTCGCTCCGCTTCGACTTCCGGACGGTCAACCAGGAGTGGGTGCAGCCGGTGGCCGTGGTCAACTACCCGAACGAGCACCTCTACACCCGCGTGACGGAGTTCAAGCGCCTCACCGGCCAGGAGCACCCGACCAAGAGCACGCTGGTCTACGAGTTCCCGCAGGGGGAGGGGGACCCGTACTACCCCGTGCCGCGGCCCGAGAACGCCGAGCTCTACAAGAAGTACCAGGCGCTGGCCGAGGCCACGCCGGACGTGCTCTTCGTGGGCCGGCTCGCCACCTACAAGTACTACAACATGGACCAGGTGGTGGGGCAGGCGCTGTCGGTCTACGCGCGCCTGATGGGCCAGAAGCGCTCGGAGGCGACGCGTGGGGCCCTGGCCTCGACGGCGGTGTCCGCCGGGGTGGCACGGCAGGTGCGGCGGCGTACCGACGTGGCCGAGATCGCCTCGCGCCGCGGGGCGTAGGGGCGCCCCTTGTGGCTGCCCAAAAGGCGAAGGGGACCGGTCTCCCGGTCCCCTCGGTTCTTGACGCTCGGAGGAAGGTTGGTGCCGCGGGGCGAGACTTCCGCCGTGAGGACCCCAATGTACCGACGGCGGACGCTCGCCGGCGGGTCCCCGGAAGGCCTGCCTACGGTCGCCTCATCAGGCGCGACCCACGAGACGGACTATACGCCATTTCGCATATTTATGGAAGAGGGCAAGTGAAGTTGGGTTGGCCCCTTCCCTGATACAGTCCTTCGCATGACGGCGCGCTCCGCGGCCTGGTTCGGACGCCTGCGGGAATGGGTCCGCTCCCTGGATTTCACCCTGGCCCGCCGGTTCGGTCTCGCCACGCGCGACGACCGCGTCTTCTTCTTCCTGATCGTCCTCGTGGGTGTGGTCGCCGGCCTGCTCGGCGCTCTCGTCCATACCCTGATCCGCCTCTTCCAGAGCGTCCTCTGGAGGTCGCCCGAGAGCATCCTGGAGGCCGCCCGCAAGGTGCCGGACTGGTGGGTGGTGGCCGTGCTCGCCTTCGGCGGCCTGCTCGTCGGGCTCATCGACTGGACGACCCGCCAGAAGGTCGGGGGCGGCGGCATGGCGGCGCTGATCGAGGCGGTGGCCCTGTCGGGCGGCCGGGTGCCGCCCAAGCCGGTGCTCGCCAACGCGCTCGCCGCCATTGCGACGGTGGGCAGCGGCGGCTCGCTCGGGCGCGAGGGCCCGCTGATCCGGCTGGGCGCCATGATCTCCTCCTGGCTGGGATCGCGGCTCGGCATGCAGCCGCACCGGCTCAAGGTCCTGGTGGGGTGCGGAGCCGCGGCGGGTCTGGCGGCGGCCTACAACATCCCCGTCGGGGGCGCGCTCTTCGCCATGGAGGTGGTGCTCGGCAATTTCGCCCTGGACATCTTCGGTCCCATCGTCGTCTCGTCGGTGATCTCCACCCTGATCTCGCGCGCGATCTCGGGCAACGTCCATCTCTATGCCGCGCCCGGCTACACCCTGGTGAGCACCTGGGAGCTCGTGCCGTACGTGGGGCTGGGGGTGGTCTGCGGCCTGGCCTCGGTGCTGTTCGTGCTCGGGGTGCGGCTCGGCCGGGGCTTGTTCAGGTCGATGCGCTTCCTGCCCGATCCGTTGAAGCCGATGGTGGGGATGACCCTGGTCGGCCTGCTGGCGCTCTGGGTCCCCCATGTGCTCGGAGGCGGCACCGACGTGATCAACATGGCGCTGACGGGCGAGCTCAAGCTGCCGGAGCGGCTGCCGCTGCCCGAGGAGCTCACGGTCCTCTTCCTGCTCGGCCTGGCTGCCGCCAAGCTGCTGGCGACCGCGATCACCACGGGCTGCGGCGGAGCGGGCGGGCTCTTCACTCCATCCCTCTTCTTCGGCGCCCTGGTCGGCGGGGCCTACGGCTTCTCGGTGCACGGCCTGTGGCCGGAGATCGCCTCGTCCTACGGCGCCTATGCGGCGGTCGGGATGGCGGCCATCGCCGCGGGCACGAGCCACGCGCCGATCAGCGCCATCCTGATCGTCTTCGAGTTCACGGGCAACTACGACCTGATCCTGCCGCTGATGGTCGCCTCGATCATCTCGAGCTTCCTGTCGCGGCGGCTCCGGCGCTACTCGATCTACACCGAGGCGTTGAAGCACAAGGGGATCGAGCTGCCCTGGCGGATGGAGGAGGCGGTGCTCGCCGGCCTGACCGTCGAGGCCCTCCTGCAGGAGGACCCGGACATCCTGCGACCGGGCGATCCTTATAGCAGGGTGGTGGACAAGTTCCTCTCCACCAACCGCGAGCGCCTGTTCGTGGTGGGTCCGGACGGCAAGCTCCAGGGCGTGGTGTCGCTGCACGACATCAAGCACATGCTGGAGAGCCCGGACACGCTGACCGCGGTGGTGGCGCACGACCTGATGCTGCCGGTCGAGCGTTCAATCCGCAGCGACGAGCGGCTGCACCGGGCCACGGAGTCTTTCGCCCAGAGCGAGTACGAGCGGCTGCCGGTGGTGGACGCGGAAGGCCGGTTCCTGGGGGTGCTCGCCAAGCGCGACCTGCTGGCGGTCTATGCCCAGGAGGTCCTGGGACGGCCGGCGCTGCTGGCGACGTTCGTCTCCAGCAAGGGGGAGGAGACGAGCCGGGATTACGTCCACCTGCCGCCGGACTTCTCGGTGCGGCTGGTGCCGGTGCCCGACGCCCTGATCGGCAAGACGCTGGCGGAGGCGAAGCTGCCCCAGACCCTGGGCGCCCGCGTGCTGGAGATCCGCCGCCGCTCTTCCCGCACCGGCGACGAGGTGGTGATCCCGGCGGGCGATACGGTCTTCGAGGAGGGGGACCAGTTCATCCTGGTCGGCCCGACCGCGACCGTGGAGGCGCTGTCAGAGGGCAAGCTGACTCTGCCGGAAGAGGCCACGGTTGGATGACGATCTCCTGAAGAGGCTCCCGGCATCGCCGGGGCTCTGCGCCACCTGCGAGCACCTGCGGCTGGCGGCTTCCAGCCGGAGCGTGTTCGTCCGCTGCGGCCTGGCGGAGGTGGACCCCCGCTTCCTGCGCTATCCCCCGATCCCAGTGGTGGCGTGCCGGGGGTATCTCAAGAAATCCCAGCAATGAACCGGTCGAGCGCCCGGCAGAAGGCGGCGGGGGCTTCGGCGTGGGGGAGGGCTCCGGCGGTCTCGAAGACCTCGAGCTCGGCGGTGTGCGGGAGGCGGTGCAGCCAGCGGTCGGCGTCCTCGACCCGGGGGGCGGGCGACTGCCGGCCCCAGGCGATCCAGACCGGCAGGCCGATCTCGGGGAGCGTCTCGGCCACGGTGTCCCCGAGCTCCCCTCCCAGCCAGGCGGCGAGCGCGGCACGCGAGCGCGGCACGTGGCTCGTCCGGTAATGATGGTCGAGCAGCGCCGCGTCCACCCGCTCGGGCGCGGCGTAGACCTCCTTGCGCAGGTGGTGGGTGATCGCCGAGCGGCTGGTCAGGAGGTCCAGGACCGTGTCGCGCAGGACGGGCAGCCGCAGCAGCGTGCTCAAGAAGGACTGCCCGTCGGCCGACTCCAGGCCGAGCGGGCAGACCAGGCCGAGGGCCCGCAGCCGGCCGGGATGCGCCGCCGCGATCCGCACCGCGTAGGCCGCGGTCATCCCGGAGGCGATCAGGACGGCAGGCTCCCGCACCACTCCGGACAGGAAGCCGTTGATCGCCTCCACGTAGAAGGCCGGGTTCCAGCTTCCCCGTGAAGGGGCTCCGGAGCGCCCCCAGCCAGGGAGGTCCGGCGCGTAGACCGCGTAGCGCTCGGCCAGCCGCTCCGCCGAGGCGCGCCACTCGTTGGCGTCGTGCCCCGGTCCGAAGGAGTGCAGCAGGACGACCGGCGGCCGGTCTCCGCGGAGCCCGAGCTCCTGGAAGACGATCTCCCCGTGCCGGCCCGAGTAGCGGTGCGCCCGGCCCCAGCGCGGGGTCTGCGGCGGCTCGGCACGCCGGCGGATCACCGTGCTCACGAGGGCAGGCGCTCCCACCGCGGCCCCGGCCAGAAGGAGCCCCTTCACCAGGGGTCCTATCCGCCACGGCCGTCCGTAGGTGCTTGTGCCCGAAGTCCCGCGCATTGTTACCTCCCGATTCGGGGTCGAGAATAGCACGCGCTATAATCCGCTCACGATGCCTGTCCGTCCCATCATCCGGCTCGGCCATCCCGCTCTGCGGACGCCGGCTCAGCCCGTGCCGCCGCAGCGGATCCGTACCGACGAGATCCAGCAGCTCGTCGAGGACATGGTGGAGACCATGCACGGGGCTGCCGGCGTCGGCCTGGCGGCTCCGCAGGTCGGCGTCGAGCTCCAGGTCTTCGTCTACGCCTGCCAAGGCAACGAGCGCCACCCGGACATCCCCCTCCACGTGGTGGTCAACCCCATGATCACCCCGCACAGCCGCGAGCTGGTCTACGAATGGGAGGGATGCCTGTCGATCCCCGACCTCCGGGGCCTGGTGCCGCGCCACCTGTCCGTGCGGGTGCAGGGGCTCGACCGCGAGGGCGGGCGACTGGACTATGTCGCCAGCGGCTTCGAGGCCCGCATCGTCCAGCACGAGTACGACCACCTGAACGGCATCGTCTTCCTCGACCGCATGCGCGACCTCCGCTCCCTCGGCTACACCGAGGAGTGGAGCCAGTACATGGAGGGCGAGGACGCCGACGATACTGCGGTCGGGTAGGCGGTCGGCTAGGCGGTGGCGCGCGAGCTGGTGATCGTCTGGGCGGGCCGGCACCACCGTTCGGGCTGGGAAGAGATCTGCACCACCTACCGCCGCCGCATCTCCCACATGGCCACGGTCCGTGACCTGCCGGTGAAGGCGAAGGCCGCGTCCGAAGACCCCCAGCGTCAGCGCATCGAGGGGCAGGCCCTGCTGGCCGCGCTCCCCCGGCCGTCGTACCCCATCGCCCTGGACAGCCGCGGCGAAAGCGTCGATTCCGCGCAACTGGCGGAGCGCCTCGCCCGTATCAAGACCGACTGGCCACACCCGGTGGCCTTCCTGATCGGCTCCGATCTCGGGCTCGACCGGGCGGTGCTCGACGAGGCGCGGTGGGTGCTGTCGCTGGGGCGCCTGACCCTCTCGCACGAACTGGCACGGGTCGTGCTCTACGAGCAGCTCTACAGAACGCTCACGATTGAGGCCGGAATGAGCTATCATCGCGAGCCGCTTTGATTTGGGAACGTGTACGTTGAAAGGAGACAGCAAGCGTGGCCAAGACACAGAAGGCCAAGACGGCCTCCGCTCCGGCTCAGCAGGCCCCACAGGACCAGAGCCAGTTCGAGGCGCTGCGCACCCGGCTCTTGGAGCAGCGGACTGAGATGTACGACATGTACAACCAGGACATCCGCGCCGGCCAGGAGTCGGCGGACGACGGCACCGAGGACATCGTCGACCGCGCGAACAATCACTACAACCGGGAGCTGATGTTCTCGCTCTCGGACAGTGAGAGGCAGCGGCTGCTCCAGATCGAGGACGCCCTCCGGCGCCTGGACGAGGGGAGCTACGGCCGGTGCAGCAATTGCGGCGGCCCGATCAACCCCAAGCGTCTGGAGGCGGTGCCCTGGACGCGCTTCTGCATCGACTGCCAGGAGCTCGTCGAGCGCGGGATGCTCGAGGCCGAGGCCTCCTAGGCCGCGAACGGCACTTTTCGAGGGGACCGTCCGCGAGGGCGGCCCCCTCTTGTCATCTACATGAGCGCCTCTGTCGAGAGCTTCCTCGGCCGCCTCGGGCGGAGCGGACCCCAGGTCTGCCTCGTCCATGGCGACCTGGTGCTCGCCGAGCCGGCTGCCGTCCGCGCGGCCGAAACCCTGGCGGCGGCCCACGGGCTGCCCAAGGACCATATCGAGCTCCACCGCCACGCCGCCTCGCTCGCGCCCATCCTCCAGGACCTCCGGACCTACTCCCTCTTCGGCGGCGCCAAGGTGCTCCTGGTCCTGGACACGGCCGTGTTCGCGGACCGCAACGCCGCGGCCGGGCTCATCGACGAGGCGGCTGAGGCCCTGCCCTTGAATTCGCCGGCGCTGGGTCCGCGGGAGCGCCAGGCGGCCTCGCGGCTCCTCCAGGCTCTCCACCTCTTCGACACGGACGCGCTCTCCGACCTGCCGCCCTGGGCTTTCGAGGGCGACCGCCGGGGGCGGGGCGGACGCGCCCGGGGCAAGAAGCAGGTGGAGGAGCTGCGCGCCAACCTGGCTCCCCTGCTGGAGGCGGCCGTGCGCGAGGGGATCCAGGGGATCGGCGAGGGCGATCTCGCCGAGCTGGCGGATGCGGTGCGCGGCGGTCTACCCGAGGGGCACACCCTGATCCTGGCCGAGCGCAGCGTGGCCGCGGACCATCCGCTGGTCCGTCTGCTGGAGGAGCGCGGGGCCGTGCTGTCCGTGGGGAGCGTGGAGTCCGACCGGGGCGGCTGGCAGGGGCTCGATCCGATCGCCGAGGAGCTGGAGCGCCAGACCGGGGTGGCCATCGCCTCGGACGCCCTCTCCGAGCTGGCCCGCCGCACGCTGCGCCAGGAGGGGGAGGGCCGCAACCGGGTTGGAAAGGGGATCGACGCCGACTCGACCGCCCGGCTGGCGGGGGAGTACCGCAAGCTGGCCAATCTGGCACAGGGGGCGGGTGAACGGCGGATCGTCCGCAAGCTGGTGGAGCAGAACGTCGAGGACCGGGGGGAGGAGGACGTCTGGCAGCTCCTCGACGCCGTCGCGACCGGCCGGGCGGCGGAGGCGCTGGACCGCCTGCGCCGGCTCATGACCTCCTCCGAGGACCCCCTGGCCGCGCGCCTCTCCTTCTTCTCCCTGTTCGCCTCGTTCTGCCGGCAGCTCACCGCGATCCGCGGCATGATGCGCGCCGCCCGGGTGCCGGCCGGGGAATCCAACTTCGGCCGCTTCCGCGACCGCCTGGCCCCCTCGCTCCAGGGGGAGCTGCCCGGCGGCGGCAAGAACCCGCTCGCGGGCATCCACCCCTTCCGCCTCCATCGCGCCTACCTGGCCGCCTCGCGCCTGCCCGAGCCCATGCTGGCCCGCCTGCCCTCCGACGTCCTGGAGACCGAGCTGCAGCTCAAGGGCGAGAGCGGCGAGGCCGACGCGGCCCTGGCGGACCTGGTGGCCCGGGTAGCGACCGCGGGAAGAGAAAGGACCTAAAGGACATAAAGGACGTAAAGGACGCCGGAGCTCTCGTCCTTTGGGTCCTTTACGTCCTTTTGGTCCTTATCAGTCCTCGACCTCCCCCGTCCCCTCCTCCCCGTGCTTGCCGCCTCCCCGCCATTCGGGGTCGCGGCGGGCGAACACGTCAAGCTGGCGCGGGACCTCCAGGAGAGTCCGGGTCATGTCCGGGTCGCAGAGATCGTTTTCGCACTCGTAGGTGTACACGTTCCACTCGTCATCCCTGCGCGCGTAGGAGCAGAGAGTCTGGTACGTATTGCAATGTCCGCATTTGATCGATATGTTTCGGATGTCGATGGTGTCGCTCATCAGGGCGCCTCCCTTTGGAATCAGCATCATGTCACCCATGGTCCATGATTTGCAGCTATCCCCAACGCTATGAGACGCAGCCGCCTTTTCAGCCAGCTTCTCCTTCTGCTCCTGGTCACCATTCCACTCAAGGGGCAGGAAGAGGCCACTCCCGTGTTCGAGGAGGAGGTCTCGGTCGGATACGTCCTGGTGCCCCTGGTGGTGCGGTCGGGCGCGGGGTACGCGGACCGTCTGGACGAGGACGACTTCCGGCTCCTCGTGGACGGCAAGCCGGTCAAGGTCGACAGCTTCGAGCGGCGGGCCGACGCTCCAGCGAGCATCGTTTTCCTGCAGGACCTCTCCGGCAGCATGGAGGGGACGAGCCTGCAGGCGAGCCAGCAGGCCGTACAGTTCTTCCTGGACAAGTCCCTCAAGGGGGACGAGTTCGCGATCGCCACCTTCGCCAGCGATGCCGGCCAGGTCGAGGTGCCGTACACCTCGGAGATGTCGGTGCTGCGCGAGTCGGTGGCGAGCTGGAAGGCGTGGGGCACGACCGCCATCCACGACGCCGTGGCGTGGGTGCCGAACATCTCGGCCGAGGGCCGCAACCCCAAGCGGTTCGCGGTCCTGATCACGGACGGGATCGACAATGCCAGCAAGTTCACGCCGGAGCAGGCGCGGGAGATCGTGCGGCAGGCCCAGCTCCCGGTCTACGTGATCGGGCTCGGGACCGGCAACCCGTACGAGCTCTCCGAATCCGGGGAGAAGATCTACCGGTACGCGGACGTGCTGAACCTGCTGGCCTCGGTGTCCGGGGGCCGTTACTACGCCATCTCGAACCTGGTAGACCTGCAGGAAGCGCTGGCCGCCATCCACAACGACCTCCGGCACCAGTACGTGCTCGGCTTCGCGACGGGCGAGGGCAATTCCCGCCAGCGCGACGTCAAGGTGGAGGTCAAGTCGGGCGGCCGGACGGTGCTGTTCAGACGCGGATACAAGGGACCGCCGCCGGCTGAGAGCAAAGGCGGCTGATAGGAAGTTCAACCAACCGAGCCGTCTCTGCAGAGGGGACGGCTCTCATCCAGCCAAGGAGGACTCACATGCGCAACAAGCTGTGGATGGTCGCTCTGGCATTGATCGTGGCCCTCGGGGTCACGGGATGCGCCACCAAGAAATACGTCCGTGAGGAGACGGGCGCGGTCGGCACGCGGGTCGACCAGGTCTCGGGCCAGGTCGAGGAGGCTCAGACCCGCCTCGACACGCACGAGCAGCAGATCGGCGAGACCTCGAAGACGGCCCAGGAGGCGCTGCAGCGCGCCATCGACGCGGGCAAGCTCGCCGAGGGCAAGCTGCTCTACGAGACGATCCTGACCGACGACAAGGTCAAGTTCGGGTTCGACACTTCCGACCTCTCGCCGGAGGCCAAGTCGGCCATCGACGAGTTCGCGTCGCAGCTCAAGAGCCAGAACGCGGGCGTCTACATCGAGATCCAGGGGCACACGGACAGCGTGGGCTCCGAGAAGTACAACGAGGAGCTGGGCCTCCTGCGGGCCGAGGCGGTTCGCCGCTATCTCAGCCAGCAGCACCAGTTCCCGCTCCACCGGATCAACGTGATCTCCTACGGTGAGGCGTCCTCGGTGGCCGACAACAGCACCCGCGAGGGGCGGTCGCAGAACCGGCGCGTCGCGCTGGTGGTTCTCAGGTAAAGGAAGGAAGAAAAGGCCGGAAAGCGGCGGCCTTCGGGCCGCCGTCCCCCCTTACACGCCCGCCTGCTTCAGGATCTTCCGGACGGTGGCCCCGTCGGCGACGCCGGTGTGGAAGAAGGCCACCTTGCCCTTCTTGTCGATGATCATCAGGGTGGGGAGGGCGACCACGCCGAGCTTGCTGGACACCT
>DASUNJ010000801.1:0-5858 GCA_036277235.1 Thermoanaerobaculia bacterium
GGGAAAAGCCGGATGCCGTTGCGGATGGCGGCAGGCTGGGAGGGGGCAAGGCCGCGCCGTGCGAGGTCAGAGACGATGGTTCCGATAGACACGCCTCGTTGAGCGGCCAAAGCGCGGGCCGAAGCCAACACGTCGTCGTCAAGGGTGAGCGTGGTTCTCATGGCACTGAGCGTCACGCATCAGACACGTTGGTGTCAATGGGTTTTGAGCACCGCGTATACTTGCTGCTCATGAGGCGGTCGGGTGGCCTTTTCGGAGTCCTGTTTCTCGTAGCGGCCGTAATCGTGTCAGCTTCTGTCCAGGCCGAGGACATCCCCTTCTTCCGCACCGTGATCGCCCAGGACAGCCCCCATGGCCCCTGCGGCAAGGCTCTGGGGGATCTCGACGGCGATGGCCGGGCCGACGCGATCGTCGCCGGCAGCGACGGACCGCTGATCTGGTACGCCTATCCCGATTGGACCCCGTCCGCCCTTGCCGTCGACGGGTACACCACGCAAGGCGGGTTGGCGGCCGGAGATCTGGACCGGGATGGCGACCTGGATGTCACCGTGGGCACCGTCTGGTTCGAGAACCCTCGCCTGCCGGCCGGCAATCCGGCAGCCGTTCCCTGGCCTGCCCATCGGATCGGCTCCGGCAGCGGCAATCAGGACGTGGCCATCGGCGATCTCGACCGTGACGGCAGGCCCGACGTCGTGCTGCGCGGAGAAAACGGCTCCGCGGTGACGCTGTTCAAGCAGAACGGACCGGGGTCCTGGCTCCGGCGCGACCTGGTTCCCGGGGGCGGGACGCAAGGGCTGGCACTGGCCGACCTCAACAGGGACGGGTTTCTCGACATCGTCATGGGGGGGCGATGGCTGAAGAATCCGCGCAGCAAGATCCTCTCCCGGCCGTGGCAGCGGCGCAGCTTCGGCTCCTGGAGCCAGGAGGCGGCCCTCGACATCGGCGATCTGAACCGGGATGGCCGGCCTGACGTCGTGATGACGGTGGCGGAGGGGCCGGGAAGGATCTCCTGGTTCGAGAATCCAGCGAACCCCGGCCGGCGCTGGAAGGAACGCGTCATCGACCACGGTCCTCTCGATTCGGCGCAGGGGGTGAGCGTTGCGGATCTCGATCGCGACGGCGACCTGGACGTGGTGACGTCGGAGATTCGGGGAGAGGGCCGCCTGCTGGTCTATTTCAATACAGGGCAGGCCTCAGGTTGGAGCCGCCAGGTGCTCGGCACGCCGGCTTTGCACGACGTCCTCGTCTCCGACTTCGGCGGCGATGGCGACGGCGACATCGTCGGCACCCTCCCGTTCGGTAACGGGCCGGTGGAGCTGTGGGAGAACCGGCTCGAGCCGCAGGCCCGTCAGGACAGAATCCTCGTTTTTTCCAGGACCGCCGGCTTCCGCCATGGCAGCATCGAGCCAGGGATTGCCGCCCTTCGGGGCCTGGGGGCCGCGAACGGCTTCGCAGTCGACGCCACCGAAGATGCGGGGCAGTTCACCGCCGCCAACCTCAGCCGCTACAACGCCGTCGTCTTCCTTCTCACGAGCGGGAACGTCCTCAACGGTGATCAGCAAGCCGCCTTCATGAGCTACATCCGCAATGGGGGCGGTTTCGTGGGAATCCATTCCGCGGCCGACACGGAGCACGGCTGGCCCTGGTATGGAGACCTTGTCGGAGCGTACTTCGCGAGCCATCCGGAGCCAGCCCAGGCACGGATCCGGGTGGAGAACCGCAACCACCCCTCGACGAGCACGCTGCCGGATCCCTGGAACCGCTTCGACGAGTGGTACGACTTTCAGCGGAACCCGCGGAGCCAGGGCGTCACCGTGCTGCTCAGCCTGGATGAGACGAGCTATCCCGGCGGACAGATGGGGACCGATCATCCCATCGCCTGGTACCACGAGCACGATGGCGGCCGGGCCTGGTACACGGCGGGAGGCCACACGGACGCTTCCTTCTCCGAGCCGGCGTTCCTGGAGCACCTGCTGGGTGGAATCCGGTACGCAGCCGGCGCTCAATAGTCGATCTTCCGGGACGCTCTTGACAAAGAGGACCAAAACGGTTCAGTATTTCTCCGAGGTTATTGCGATTCAGTCTCAATAACCGTCCGGGACAAAAAACGGCGACCGTCGGCTCTGGGGAGAGGGGGCGATCACCGTCTGCGGGCCGATTTCCGGGGAAACCGACCGTGCGCTCCGAGTCTAGCGCAAAAGGGATCTCCACGCCCGCGGGGAGCAGGTCCTCTCCCCCTGGGAGGAGAACCGTTTGCAGCGCTTCCGCAAGATCGTCTTCTGGCTCCATCTCCTGAGCGGAGTGATCGCCGGGATGGTCATCCTGATCATGTCGACCACGGGCGTGCTGCTCATGTACGAGCGGCAGATCCTCG
Source organism: Thermoanaerobaculia bacterium (assembly GCA_036277235.1). GTDB lineage: Bacteria > Acidobacteriota > Thermoanaerobaculia > Multivoradales > UBA5704 > DATMER01. The sequence goes on from DASUNJ010000801.1 coordinate 2,375, forward strand.
AATGGGCCGACCGCGGCTATCGGTCCGGACCTCCTACAACCGGAGCGGAACGCTTGCCCGTCGAGTCTCTCGCCGCCCGGGCTCTCGCGGCGCGCCCCGGCGTCCAGCCTTCCTCGATCGTGCTGCAATCCGACCCCGAGGCTCCGGCCGCGATCGGCCTCGGCCGGGGACGCAACCTTTATCTGAATCCCTACACGGGCGAGGTCCTGGGCGAAGGCGCGCCGCGGGCCCGCGCCTTCTTCCGCGCCGTGACCGACTGGCACCGCTGGCTCGGGGCGGGGGAGGAAAACCGGGCCGCGGGGAAAGCCGTCACCGGCGCCTGCAATCTGGCTTTCCTCTTCCTGGTGGTCTCCGGCCCCTATCTCTGGCTGCCCAAGGTCTGGAACCGCCGCCAGTTCCGCAACGTGTCCTGGTTCCGGAAAGGCCTCGCGGGCAAGGCGCGGGATTTCAACTGGCACAACGTCATCGGCGTCTGGACGGCGGTGCCGCTCTTCCTCGTGGTTTTCACCGCCGCCACGATCTCCTATCCCTGGATGGGCGATCTCTTGTACCGGCTGGTGGGCGAGGAGCCTCCGGCCCGATCCCAAAGACCGGAGGGGCCGCGCGGAGGTGGCGAAGGGGACGTGAGCCTCGAAGGTCTGAACGAGCTCTGGGCCGTGGCCGAGCGGCAGGTGCCCGGCTGGCAGAGCCTCACGGCCCGGCTCCCTGAGGGCACTGAGGGCGCCGAGGCGCCCGTGACCTTCACCATCCTGGCCGGCCACCGGGGCCGCCCCGATCTGCGCTCCCAGCTCACCCTGGAGCGGAACGGCGCGGTCGAGAAGTGGGAACCCTTCGCGAGCCAGACCCCCGGACGCCGGCTGCGCTCCTGGGCGAGGTGGGTGCACACGGGCGAGGCCGGCGGCCTGCTCGGGCAGACCCTCGCCGGCATCGCCTCGGGAGGCGCGGCCGTGCTGGTCTGGACCGGGATGGCCCTTTCCTGGAGACGTTTCATTCTGCGCCAGCGAGCGCGCAAGCAGATACCTGTAGAGGAGAGCGCATGAGCAAGAAAGGGAAGCACCCCAAGAGCAGGAAGCCGTCGCGCAGTCCCCGCTGGCTGTTCCTCGGCGCTCTCGCGGCTTCCGCCTCGATGGCCGGCCGCCTCGCGCCGAACGCCTTCGCCCAGGAACTGGAGCTCGCGAAGCCTTCGCTGGCCGCCCTGATGGACGAGGCCTGGATGTCGAAGCTCGCGGCCGTCCAGACTTCCGGCATGCCCGCCCTCCGTTTCGACATCCCGCCCGGTCCGCTGGGAGCCGCGCTGGACGCGTTCGAGTCCGCGGCCGGGGTGCGGGTCGAGATCGAGGACCAGGCGGTCCGCGACCTGAACTCGCCCGGAGTCTCGGGGTTGCTCACCCCCGACCAGGCGATCGCCGGGCTGCTGGAGGGAACGGGCGTCGACCATCAGTTCACCGATGCCCGCACGGTCAGGCTCGGATTTCGGCTGTCGGAGACCGTCGACGTGATCGCGCAGCCCGCGCCCTCGTCTCCCAAGTACCTGGAGCCGCTGCGCGACATCCCGCAGACGCTCACGGTCATCCCTCATGCGATGATCGAGGAGCAGGGCGCGACGACGCTGCGCGACGTGCTGCGCAATGTAACCGGCATCAGCATCCAGGCGGGAGAGGGCGGCGGCGGCCTGCCCGGCGACAATCTGACGATCCGCGGATTCGCCGCTCGAAACGACATCTTCGTGGACGGCGTGCGCGATTTCGGCGCTTATACCCGTGACCCGTTCAATATCGAGCAGGTGGAGGTGGCCAAGGGACCGGCCTCCCTCTACGCGGGGCGCGGCTCCACCGGCGGCTCGCTCAACCTGGCCAGCAAGTCCCCGAACCTGGGGACCGCCCACTCCGCGACGTTCGGGCTGGGAACCGACGAGCACAGCCGCGCGACCGTCGACATCAACCAGCCCATCGAGGGGATGGATGGAGCGGCCTTCCGTGCCAATCTGATGTGGAATCACGGGGACACTCCGGGCCGCGACACCGTCGAGAACGAGCGCTGGGGAGTCGCGCCGTCGCTCGCCTTCGGCCTGGGCACGCCGACCCGCGTGACCTTCAGCTACAGCCATCTCGACCAGGACAACGTGCCGGATTACGGCCTCCCCTGGGTGCCGCCCACCAACATCCCGCTCGCGGAGCACGCCGACAAGCCCGCGCCCGTGGACTTCGACAACTTCTACGGGTTGACCGACCGGGATTATGAGAAGACCGTCACCCAGCTGGCGACCGCGGAGGTCGAGCACGACGTGAATGATTCGGTCACGCTCCGCAGCCTGGTGCGGCATGGCCGCTCGGAGCGCGATTCGATCATCACGGCGCCGCGCTTCGCGAGCACCGACAGCACGGTGCTCAACCGGCAGCTCCAGTCCCGCGACCTGGAAGATACGATCACGATTTTCCAGAACGATCTGACTTCCACGTTCAAGACCGGGGAGATCGGCCACGCTCTCGTGGCCGGGGTCGAGATCGCCCGCGAGACCGCGGATAACTTCGCTCGCACCGGCCCGGCCGCGCCGCAGGCCGATCTTTTCAATCCCGATCCGGAAGCCTCGTACGCGGGTCCGATCACGCGCACCGGCGCTCGGACCGAGGCCGCGGCGGACACTGGAGCGGTCTATGTTTCCGACACTGTGAAGATCGGAGAGAGCTGGCAGCTCACTGGCGGGCTGCGGTGGGACCGTTTCGACATGGAGTTCGATTCCGTCGATGTCGCGGGCGTGAACACTCCGTTCGAGCGCACCGACGAGATGGTGAGCTGGCGCGCCGGAGCCGTCTACAAGCCGCGGCCCAACGGCAGTATCTATGTCGGGGCCGGAACCTCGTTCAATCCATCTGCCGAGGCTACGACCGGGCTCAACCTGACCGCGGCCACCGTCGAGCTGGAGCCCGAGAAGAGCCGCGGGTACGAGGTCGGCACCAAGTGGGACCTTCTCAGTGCGCGGCTGAGCCTGAACGCCGCGGCCTTCCGCACCGAGAAGACCAACGCCCGCACCCCGGGCATCCTCCCCGGCGATCTGCCGACCGTCCTCCAGGGCGAGCAGCGGGTCGACGGCGTGGAGCTCGGCATATCGGGCACGCCCCGCAGCGGATGGCAGGCGTTCCTCGGCTACACCTGGATGGACAGCGAGGTCATCAAGTCCAACACCCCGGCCGAGGTGGGGAGGGAGCTCGCCAATACGCCGGAGCACTCGGCCAGCCTGTGGACGACGTACCGGCTGCGCTCGAATTTCGAGGTGGGCGGCGGCGCGCAGTACGTCGGCGACCGTTTCAACAACAACACCGGCACCCGTGTCGCTCCCGACTACCTGCTGTTCGACGCCATGGCCGCCTACGACCTGAACGAGCGCATCACGCTGCGGCTGAACGTGACCAATCTGGCCGACGAGCGGTACATCGATCGAGTGGGAGGCGGCCACTTCATCCCGGGCGCCGGCCGCTCGGTGGCC
>DASUNJ010000802.1:0-10580 GCA_036277235.1 Thermoanaerobaculia bacterium
GGCGTGGCATTCTGGAATTCAAGAAGCCACTCGAAGTCTTGCCGCGGGAGGCCGGTACACGCGCAGACGAGGTGCCTGACCAGCACCTGCTTCGTCGTTTCCGCATCGCCCAGCTTGAAGTCGGGCATGACCTGCACGACCGGCGTGTCCCAGCTCAGCTTGCCCTCGTCGACAAGGGTGGCGAGGAGCAGCGTGGTCATCGACTTGGTGTTCGACGCGATCATGAACAGCGTGTCCGCGTCGACGGGCGTCGGATCGCCGAGCTGGCGCACGCCGAAGCCGCCTTCGAAGACGATCTTGCCGTCCTGGTACAGGCCGATCGCGGCACCCGGGACCCCCAGCTCCGCGAGGCTTTTTTCCATGAAATCCTTCAGCTTCTTCACGCGCTCGGCGTCGAGCGGCGCGGCTTTCTTGCCGGCGAACGACTCGCGCTGGAACCCCGGCGGCTGGAGGCGGTCGAAGATCGCGGCGATCTGGCCACCGCGCTTTTCCGCGACGGCGATGTCCATGTCGAAGATCAAGACCGTAAACGCCTCACCGCGCTTGGCCGCCGCGGCGCCCACCGCGCGGTGCTCGTTCGGCGAAACTTCGTACTGGTAGCTCCGGAAGGAGTCCCAGCCCTCGCGGCCGGGCTGGTCCGTCGCCAACTTGAGCGCCCACTTCATGTCTGGCCGCACCACCTCCCACGCGATCTTCACCGCCGCGTCAGGGTCCTTTCCCGGTACATCGACGAGGGCGATCCGCGAGTCGCCCTCGGGCGTCAGGATCACCGCGTTGCCACGCGTCTCGATCCACCAGCCGCCCGGCACGACGAACCTCGCCCCGTCGGGCGTAGTGCGCGGCGTGTCGGCCGCGAGCTGCTCCCGTGCCGCGGGCTTCGCCGCAGGCGCGCTGTTCGCCGGGGGATCTTGGGCGCGGGTCGAAGCGGAAGGAATGAGTACCGAGAGAAGCAGGAGGAAGGCAAGGGGTTTGCGCATGGTCCGCATCCTCACAGAGCGTTAATCTCAATAGATTAGCCTGTTTTCAGTCGCGGCGCTTGCTTCGCGCGCTCGGACCGCTGTAAGGACTGCTCAAACTGGCGGTACGGACAGCTCGGGCCTCGGTCCGAGCTGTCCGGGCGGGATGTTCATGCTGTCTCTACCGAGGCGGCTGCTACTCCTTGCCCGTCTTCCCCTCTTCGGCCTCGTTCTCCCAGGTGAACGACTCTCCACCGGCGTAGCCGCTGCCGCGGTCGTGATCGTACTGGCCTTCCCGCTCGTCGCCTCCCGAGCGGCTCAAGCCCGTATCTTCGACGTGGATCGCCGCCTCCTCGGGGCTCACTTCGACGTCCTCGGAATCCCCGGAATCGCCTTCCGGGCCGTATTCATAGCTCCGCTCCGGATCGCCGGTCGTGCCGTCGTAGTGCCCGCCGGCTCCGCGCGTGCCGTGGTAGATGTCTTTGCTGTAACCGTAGCTGCGTTCTGAATCGTCCATGGTGATCGAGCTCCTTTGAAGTTCTCCCTCCCACGCATCTGGAGGAGACTGCAAAGAGCGGGCCGGTCACAAGAAAGGGGGTGCGGTCCGAAGACCGCACCCCGAGGAGAGAGCCAGGCGGAACAGCTAATTCCGGATTGTGATCAGGCCGTCGCTCTCGTCCTGGACCGTGCTCGCCGTGGTGTCGTTCCGCGCTATCACGCGCAGCCGCAGCGAGACCGCGAGCTGTCCAAAGGGGATCACCGACGGCGGGACCGTCCAGAAATAGCTCATGGCCGACCCGGGGAGGCCCGTCACGATCGGCGTGTAGTTGATCCCGTCCCGGGAGTACTGGACCCGGTGCGAGGTCGCCCCGGTGCTCGTCCAGCGGATATCCACGAAGTCGCCGACGGAGAAGATCTGGCCGCCGTTCGGGGAGAGCACCTGCACGCTCAGCCCGGAGGTCGAGCCACCCACGGTGAGCGTCACCGGCACGGTCCGGCTCTGCGCCCCCGAGGAGATCGTGATCGTCGCGTTGTAGGTCCCGGCTGCCAGCCCTGCCAGGTTGACCGACGCGGTTGCCGAGGATGGTGTAGACCCGGAGGCCGGGCTCATCGTCAGCCACGAGGCGTTGTCCGTTGCGCTCCAGCTCAGCGCCGTGCCCGTGCTGGTGATCGACAGTCCCTGGACAGCCGGATTCGGGCCTCCGGCCGTGCCGCTGAAGGAGAGGCTCGCCGGCGTCACCCCCAGGGAGGGGGCGCCGCCGCCGCCACCACCGGATTCGGGCACGAGCCGGCCCGCCGCGTCCTGAACGAAGACCTCGACGTTGCCGGTCACCTTGCAGGCCGAATCGAACCGGTTGATCAGGAACCTCGAGTTGGCTCCCGGCAGCCGACTCGTTTTTGAACCGGTCAGCTGGCTCTACGAGGAGAGGAGGAAATCTGGATGACGCGAGATCGTTACGAAGCTCGGGCGAACGCCCCTTCGAAATAGATGGGCTCGAGGCCGCCGGCCCAGTAGGCGACGGCATCGCGGTTGGGCTGGGTGGTCTCCTGTCCGGTGCGCAGCTCGCGCCCTACGCCGCCAGCCGGGGTGAACCCCAGCCAGCCCTCCCAGGTGCCGTCGTGCCTGGACTCGCCCCAGGCGCGGATGACGTACGGTATTCCGTCGTCGCTCCGGTATACGAACGAGTATTCGTGGATCAGCTCGGCCATCGTGCAGCCTCCGGTCAGCCCGCCACCCCTACGGCCGCGGTCACCTGCTGCTCCTGCAAGCTTTCTGCCTTTTTCTCGTTGGATCGCCGCTTCAGACTGGCCCGCGCCGCGGCCAGCCTCGCGATCGGCACCCGGTACGGCGAGCAGGAGACGTAATCCAGTCCCACGCGCTCGAAGAAGTCGATCGAATCGGGATCGCCGCCGTGCTCGCCGCAGACGCCCAGGTGCAGGTGCTCTTTCGCCGCGCGCCCCTTCTCGCAGGACATCCGGACGAGCTGGCCCACCCCATCCTCGTCGATGGTCTGGAAGGGATCGTGCTTGAGCACGCCCGATTCGACGTACTGTGGCAGGAACCGGCCCGAGTCGTCGCGGGAATAGCCGTAGGTCATCTGGGTGAGGTCGTTCGTGCCAAAGGAGAAGAAGTCGGCGTGCAGGGCGATGCGGCCGGCCACCAGCGCCGCGCGCGGCACCTCGATCATCGTGCCGATGGGGATGTCGAGCTGTACCTTCTCCTCATCGAGCACCCGGCGGATCGTGGAGGCCGTGAGCTCGCGCAGGCGCACCATCTCCTCCTCGGTCCCGACCAGCGGCAGCATGATCTCGGGCCGCACCTCTTCCCCCGTCCGGGAACGCACGCAGGCCGCGCGCACGATCGCCTCGACCTGCATCTCGTAGATCTCGGGCGCGGTCATGCCGAGGCGGCAGCCGCGGTGACCGAGCATGGGGTTCGACTCGGCCAGCGCCTCGACGCGGGCCTGCACGGCGGAGAGCTCCACTCCCATCTCGTCTGCCAGGCCCTGCAGCTCCTTCCTGCCGTGCGGCAGGAACTCGTGCAGCGGCGGATCGAGCAGGCGCACCGTGATCGGCAGACCGGCCAGGGCCTTGAAGATTCCCTCGAAGTCCTTCTGCTGCATGGGCAGGAGCTTCGCGAGCGATTCCTTGCGCTCCTCGGCGCTCTCGGCCAGGATCATCCGGCGCACCCAAGCGATGCGCTCGGCCGCGAAGAACATGTGCTCGGTGCGGCAGAGGCCGATGCCCTCGGCCCCCAGGGCCGCGGCCACCTCGGCATCGCGCGGAGTGTCCGCGTTGGCGCGGATCGCCATGCGCCGTTCGGCGTCGGCCGCGGCCAGGAGCTGGTAGGCCGCATCCACCAGCGGGTAGTCGTCGGGCTTGCTGCGGTCGAGCATCGCCTCGAGGACCAGGGAGGGCCTCGGCGACAGCGCGCCCGCGATCACTTCGCCGGACGTGCCGTCGATCGAAAGCTGATCGCCCTCGCGCAGGACCAGGTCGCCGCCCCGGACCCGGACTTCCCCCGTGTGCTCGTCCACATCCAGGTCGCCGGCGCCCACGACGCAGGGCTTGCCCATGCCGCGGGCGACCACGGCCGCATGGGAGGTCATGCCGCCGCGCGAGGTCAGGATGCCCGCCGAGACGTGCATGCCCACAATGTCCTCGGGCGAGGTCTCGGCGCGCACCAGGAGGACCGGGCCGCCGGACGTCGCCATCTCAGCCGCCCGCTCCGCGGTCAGGGCGATCCGCCCGCAGGCCGCGCCCGGACCCGCCGGCAGGCCGCGGGCCATCAGCCGGCCGCCGGCGACGGCCTTCTGCTTCTCCTCGGGATCGAAGACGGGAGCAAGCACTTGGAGCAGGTGCATGGGCTCGACCCGGTCCAGGGCCTCGCGCCAGTCGATCAGGCCATCCTCGACCATGTCCGCGGCGACCCGGACCGCGGCCGGGCCGGTGCGCTTGCCCGTGCGGGTCTGGAGCATGTAGAGCTTGTCGTGCTGGATCGTGAACTCCACGTCCTGCATGTCCTTGAAGTGCGTCTCCAACCGGGCGCAGACCTCCTCCAACTCCTTGCAGGCCTGGGGGAAGTCCTTGGATAGTCCTGCGCCGTCTGCATGGATCGGCTGCGGCGTGCGGATGCCGGCCACCACGTCCTCGCCCTGCGCGTTGACCAGGTATTCGCCGAAAACCTTCGGCTCGCCGGTCGCGGGATTGCGCGTGAAGGCCACGCCCGTGGCGCAATCGGCGCCGCGGTTGCCATAGACCATGGCCTGGACGTTCACGGCCGTGCCCAGCAGGCCGGTGATCTTGTTCAGGCGGCGATAGTCGCGGGCGCGCTGGTTGTCCCAACTGTCGAACACGGCGCGGATGGCGCCGCGGAGCTGCTCCATGGGGTCCTGCGGGAAGCCGCGCCCCTCCACCAGGGCCAGGTAGCCGGCGACGACCTTGCGCAGGGCCGCGGGGCTGAGCTCGGCGTCGGTCGCGACCCCCTCCTCCTCGCGGGCCGCGGTCAGGATCTTCTCGAACTCCTCGCGCTTCAAGCCCAGCACGACGTCGCCGTACATGGTGAGCAGACGGCGATAGGCGTCGAGGACGAAGCGCTCATCCGCGCCGGCCGCGATCCAGCTCTCGACGATCTCGCTGTTGAGGCCCAGGTTGAGAACGGTATCCATCATGCCCGGCATGGACCGGGCCGCGCCCGAGCGGACGGAGACGAGCAGCGGATCGGAGGGATCGCCGAAGCGCTGGCCGAGCAGCGCCTCCATGCGCTGGAGATGCTCCTGGAGCTCCTCCTCCATGCCGTCAGGATAGGCCTTGTCGTGATCCTGGTAGTACTTGCAGACTTCGGTGGTGATCGTAAACCCCGGAGGCACCGGAATCCCCAGGCGGCTCATCTCGGCGAGGCCGGCCCCCTTCCCACCCAGCAGATCCTTCTGGCTCCCCTCGCCTTCGGCCGTCCCACCCCCGAACGCGTACACGTACTTGGGCATGTCGTGCTCCTCTTGGAAAGGACAACAAGGACATCAAGGACCGCAAGGACAACAAGAACTGGAGGTGAACGACGTTTTCCTCGTCCTTGCGGTCCTTGATGTCCTTGTTGTCCTTGGTTTCAGCCCCTACCCCCCCGCCCGGGACCGCGCCTCCGCCTTGTCCACCACCACCTCGGTCAACCGCGCCGTGCGCGACACGGTGCGGTGGATCGCCTGGAGCAGCGCGATGCGGTTGCCCTTCACCCGCGGATCGGGGTCCATGACCAGGACGTCCACGAAGAAACGGTCCAGCACGGGCGCGAGATCCGCGATGCGCCGCAGGCAGCGCTCGTAGTCGCCCGATGCCGCGGCCTCCTCCACCTCGGAGCGCAATCCCTGAAAGGCTGCGTAGAGATCGCGCTCGGCCGGCTGCGTGAAGAACTGCTCGTCGAGCTGCTCCTCGGGAGCGTCCTTGAGGATGTTCACGATCCGCTTGGCCGCGAGCACCACCGTCAAGAAGTTGGCGTCCTCCCGCACGCGGTGCAGGGCATCCACCCGCGCCTTGAGGTCCGGGAGGTTCCCTCCACCGACCGCCAGCGCCGCCTCGATCTCGTCGTAAGCATAGCCGGCGAGGCCGAGCACGTAGCGCACCCGGTCGTGGAGGAACGGCCGCAGGTCTTCCAGGATCTGCTCGGCGCCCCGCGTCAGCCGGTCGCCGTAGAGCACCACGGCCCGGGCCGCGATTTCCTCCAGGTCGAGCGGCAGCCCGCCTTCGAGCGCGATGCGCACCACGCCCTGGGCCGCGCGCCGCAATCCGAACGGGTCCTTGCTCCCGGTGGGGATCAGACCCAGGCCGAAGATGCCCACCAGCGTGTCCATGCGATCGGCGAGGCCCACGGCCTGCCCGATCCGGCCGCGGGGGATGCGATCCTCGGTGGAAGCCGGCATGTATTGGTCGTAGACCGCCTGCCAGACCTCCTCGGGCTGCCCCTCCTCGCGGGCGTAGATGCCGCCCATGATCCCCTGGAGGGAAGTGAACTCCTTGACCATCTCGGTCGCGAGGTCCACCTTGAGCAGCCGGGCCGCCCCCGCCGAATGACCCGCCTGGGGCCCCTCGCAGCCGAGCATGTCGCAGATCGTCGTGGCGAGGGCCACCAGGCGCGAGGTCTTGTCCGCGTAGCTCCCCAGCCGCACTTGAAACGTCAGCCGCTCGAGCTGCTCGGCGCGATGAGCGAGCCCCGCTCGCCGGTCCTCGCCGTAGAAGAAGCGGGCGTCGGCGAGCCGCGCGGCGACCACCCACTCGTTGCCCGAGCGCGTGCGGCCGATCGGATCGTCAGGCCGATCCATGACCGTGAGGAAGTAAGGAAGGAGTTGATGGCCGCCATTGGTGGCTTCAACCGTCAGCGCGCTCTGATGATCGCGCAGGCTCGTGGCGAGCACCTCGGCCGGCAGCTCCAGGAAATCCTCGTGGAAGCCGCCCTCCATCACGCCGGGGACCTCGCACAGGGCGGCCAGCTTGTCGAGCAGCGGACCATCCTCCACGAGCCGGCCGCCGAGCGCCTCGGCACGGGAGCGCATTGTTTCCAGCAAGATGCGATGCCGCTCGGCCGGACGGACCTCCAGCGACCGCGCCGCCAATTCCTTCCGGTACTCCTCCACGCCCCGCACCCGGAACGGCTCCGGCGTCAGCGTCGGATGCCCGACCGTCTGGTCCCCGGCGGGGATGCCGAACAGGTCGAACGGCACGACCTCGCCGTCGAGGAGGGAAATGATCCCGTGTACCGGACGCACCCAGGGACCCTCGCCGCTTCCCCACCGCATGGTCTTGGCCCAGGAGATCCCGGCCAGGATGCGGGGGACGATCTCGGCCAGCACCTCTTTCGAGGGCCGGCCTTCGGTCTTCTTCACGGCCGCGAGGTACTCCCCCTTGTCGGTCTTGACGCGGGAGATCTGGTCGGGCTCGAGACCGACTTTCTTGGCGAAGCCGGCCAGGGCGGGTCTGGGCGAGCCGTCCGGAGCGAAAGCGGCGCTGACCGGCGGACCCAGGACCTGCTCCTCGCGGTCGGGCTCGCGGTCCGGCACTCCGTTCAGGATCAGCACGAGCCGGCGCGGCGAGTAGCCCGTCTCCACCTCGCGCGGACCCAGGCCGCGGGCCATCAGCTCCTCGAACACCCGGGTGGCGAGCTCGCGCACGCCCGGCTCCAGCATGCGGGCCGGGATCTCCTCGCTGCGGACCTCCAGAAGATACTCACCGCTGGGCATCGACAACCTCCGGTATCTCTTCCTTCTGGAGCAGCGGGAAGCCCAGCTTCTCGCGGCTCTCGACGTAGGCCTTGGCGCATCCCACGGCCAGGTCGCGCACCCGCTTCATAAGGGCGACGCGCTCGGTGACCGAGACGGCGCCGCGGGCGTCGAGCACGTTGAACGAGTGCGAGCACTTCAAGGCGCACTCGTAGGCGGGCAGGACGAGCCCAGCCTCCAGGCAGCGTCCGGCCTCGCGCTCGTAGCCCTCGAACTGCTGCTGGAGGAAGGTCACGTCCGCCAGCTCGAAGTAGTACCTGGACAGCTCGACCTCCTCCTGATGCCGCACCTGGCCGTAGGAGAGCCCCTCGACCCACTCGATCTCGTAGATGTTCCGCGAGAGCGAGAGGAACATGGTCAGTCGCTCCAGACCGTAGGTGATCTCGGCGCTGACCGGCTTGAGCTCCAACCCGCCCGCCTGCTGGAAGTAGGTGAACTGGGTGATCTCCATGCCGTCGAGCATGACCTGCCAGCCCACGCCCCAGGCGCCGAGGGTGGGGGCCTCCCAGTTGTCCTCCTCGAAGCGCAGGTCGTGCTGGGTCAGGTCGAGCCCGATCGCCTCCAGGCTGCGGACGTAGAGCCGCTGCACGTCGAGGGGCGAAGGCTTGAGGATCACCTGGAACTGGTGGTGCTTGCCCAGGCGGAAGGGATTGTCGCCATAGCGGCCGTCGGCCGGGCGGCGGGAAGGCTGGACGTATGCCACCCGCCAGGGCTCGGGACCGAGCACGCGGAGAAAGGTGTCCGGGTGCATGGTGCCGGCCCCGACCTCGAGGTCCAAAGGCTGCTGGAGGACGCATCCCTCCCGCGCCCAGAACTCGGACAGCTTGAGGATGAGCTCCTGAAAGGTCTTTCGCATAAGAATTCCCGAGGGGGACAGGGGGTCCCCGACAGAGGGCGTAGTCTATCCGATCCGGGAGGATGAGGGGCCGGAGGAGCGCGCCCTCGCGAGGCAGGCTGTCAGGAAGCCTTCTTGTTCACGGTAGCTGCGGGCTTAGGCGGCAGTGTGATCGCCTTTCGCCCGCTCTCGGACTGACGCTTGCGTGCCGCCTCGGCGATCTTTTCAGCATCATAGCCGGCCTTCTTCGCGAGCGCCTCGCGGACCGCGTGGATCTCTTCGAGGATGGGGTCGGCTGTCGGCATCTCTGTCATTCCTTGGCGAGTTCGATCGGCGTGCAGATCGTTGGCGGCTCGACGCCGTGCGACCGGCACGTGGCCTCAATCCTACCACGCATCATCGCGTTGGCGATGTGCCTGCAGTTCCAACTCAGCAGGTAATCCATGCCATGGACGGCAGCGATGGCGATATGGAATGCATCGACGACTGCCTTTGTCGGAAGATCACCCATGCGGATCAATTCCCTCGCGAGGGCAACTGCCTCCGGGGTAGTGTTGAGCAGAGTTGTATCCCGGAGGGCCGCGAGCCGGTCGGCCGCCGCACCCTCATCCCCGGCAGATGCTTCGTCGATGACGAACTGAGAGACATACAGATCGAATTGCGCCCGTGTGGTCCACCAGTCACGCGTGACCTGTTGATGCGCCGCAAGCACCAAGTCTCGGCTGGGGAAGGCAGTCAGGTAGCTGACGATGCTCGTCTCCACATACAGTCTCGGTTTCATCGCGGCGGTTTGCTGGATGATGTCGTCCTCTGCGGCGGCAGTCTATCCGATCCGGGAAGGCGTCAAGGCGCAGGCGTGGCCGAGGCGTGGAACGCCACCACCTGCCAGCGAAGACGCAGTGGGGATGCCTCGCGAGGAGGCACCCCCAGGTTTTGGCCTGCCGGTTAGGGAGGGAAGGGTCCCCGGAAGTCCGACTCGAGGACCGCCATCTTCCAGGACTCGACGCCGTTCTTCAGATTCACGGCGCGCAAGGAGGTGGAGTTCTCGACGAACTTGCCATCCTTGCGGATGGCGTGAGCCGGAACCATGTGGTAGAGAGTCGTGCCGACGACCACGAACGGCGTGGCGGACACCAGGGAGGACACCGAGCCGAGCCTGGCGCCGCTGCTGCGCTCGTACATCGTCCAGCGATGCCGATAGAGCGAGGAGCCGGCGTCGATCATCTCGGTGACCAGGACGTGCCGACCATCGGCGGAGAGCAACTGGCGCCCTTCGATCCCGGCCACCGCTGGCGAGCTCAGCTCTTCCATGGCCAACTGGGCCAGGGCGGCGGACTGCGCGATACGGACGGCCGGGTCGGCCTTGATGGTCATGGTCTTCGACGACATGTCGAGGACGGCCTCTCCGGCCACCGCCTGCAGGCCGGCATCCGGCGCCTGCCCTTCCTCCTCGGCCGGAAGATAGCCCTGCGCCGCGGTTCCTACACCCGTCGCCTCCCAGCGCACCACCAGCTCGGAGGCTGCGCTGTCGGTCCGGACGCGGAACGAGCCGGCGGGGGTGTCGACGACCGAGGCCATGACGCCCTCGGGCAGGGGAATGCGGACGGAATCGCGGGCAGCGCCGCTGCGCGCGTCGAGGGCGACGATCTCCAGGGCCTTGCCGCCCTTGCTGTGCGCCTGGGCGATGAGACGGTCGCCGACGAGGGCGAGAGGCTTGGCCGCCTTGTCGCTGCGCCAGCTCACTTTGCCGTTGGCGAGGTTCACCGCGTGGATACCGCCGGAACGCATCACGTACGCGACGCCTTGCTTGGGAGAAATCACTACTCCGTCGTGCAACGCGGTGCTGTTCTCAGCCGGGCCGATCGACCGGGGCTGCGCCTGCGCAGTTCCTGGCATGAGAGAGATTGCGAAAAGAGGCGGGATGACGAGCGAAGCGATATACCGCCCCCAGGTTGGCCTTGATGGCCACCGCTTGGATTGGTTCACGTGGACTCCTTACTTCTTCTGGCTTGCCAGCTGCCC
>DASUNJ010000803.1:0-5913 GCA_036277235.1 Thermoanaerobaculia bacterium
GAGTTGGACTTTTCGGCCATGCTGCCCCTGCCGTTCCCGTTCTCCGGGCCTTCTCCCGAGGCCCCCGAGTCCGACCCGCAGCGCCTGTGGGTGCGGGTGGAGCCGCGGCTGAAGGCGGCTCTCGAAGCGATGGCGGCCGCGCGGCAGTCGACGGTCGCGGCAGTGCTACTGACCTGCTGGCAGCTCCTTCTCTGGCGCCTGAGCGGACAGTCGGACATTGCCGTCGGCGTGATCTGCGATGGCCGCAAGTTCGAAGAGCTCGGCTCGGCTCTGGGACTCTTTGCCCGGGCGGTGCCGGTCCATGCCCGCTGGGAGCCGCACTTCCACCTCAGGGACATGCTGCGCAGGATCCAGCAAGCGCAGGGGACCGCCTTCGAGCTGCAGGAGTACCTGGTCCAAGGTGACGAGGCCGGCTCTCCTCGAGGGCTCGGCTCTCTCGACATTCACTTCGAGGTTCTGGAGGCCCCTCCCGCCCTGCGGGCCGGCAAGGTCGGCTTCGCCGTCCGGGAGATCCTGGCCCGCATCGATTACTGCAGGCTCAAGCTGGTCTGCATTCCAGAAGGCGAATCGCTGACACTCCGGCTCGAGCATGATCCCCGAGCCGTCCCAGGCCCCATTGTTGCCCAACTCGCGGCGCGGCTCCTCGCGCTGATCGGAAGCGCCGCGGCCCATCCGGATGCAACGGTGGGCGATCTGACCGATGTCGACGAGGGACAGCGGCACTGGCTCCTGCGAGAGGTCAACGACACAAAGATCGCTGACCCGACCGAGCCCGTCCACGCGCAATTCGAACGATGGGCGAAGCTCCGGCCCGATCGCGCCGCACTGCGGTTCGAGGAGCAGGAGCTCACCTACGGCGAGCTGAACCGCCGGGCGAACCGGCTGGCGAACCGCCTGCGTGCCCTGAGCGTAGGACCGGAGGTGGTGGTCCCGCTCCTTGCTGAGCGGTCCATCGATATGGTCGTGGGCCTGCTCGCGGTCCTGAAGGCCGGAGGGGCCTACCTTCCTCTCGATCCAGCCCTGCCGGCGCATCGTCTCACCGCCATTCTTGAGACGTCGCAGGCGCCGGTGTTGCTGGCACAGGCGGACCTGCTGGACAGGCTCCCCCCTCATGGCTCCCGCCTCGTGCTCCTCGACGGAAATTCCCGCGATCTCGCCAGTGAACCAGAGGCCGATCTGCCTCCGCTGGCAGCGCTGGAGAACCCTGCCTATGTGCTCTTCACCTCAGGCTCGACAGGCCGACCGAAAGGAGTCGTCATCGAGCACCGGCAGTTGGCGAATTATCTGGCCGCAGTGACCCGCCGGCTGGGGCTCGGCGAGGGCGCTTCCTATGCCCTGGTCTCCACCTTCGCGGCGGATCTGGGCAATACCGTTCTCTTCCCTGCGCTCTGCGGCGGGGGGAGCCTGCACGTGATCTCCGCCGAGCGGGCGACCGACCCCGAAGCCTACGCCGAGTATGCCAGCCACTATGGCATCGACTGTCTAAAGATCGTTCCGACCCACCTCTCGGCCCTCCTGCAGTCGGATCACCCGGAGCGCGTCATGCCTCGCGAGCTGCTCGTGCTGGGCGGAGAGGCCTGTTCTTGGGATCTCGTCGATCGTTCGGCACGGTTGGCGCCCGCCTGCCGCGTGCTCAACCACTACGGCCCGACCGAGACCACGGTGGGCGTGACGACCCAGCAGCTCTTTCCCGATCCGTGGCCGCAACGGCCTGCCCGGCCGCTGCTCGGGCTGCCCCTGGCAAACGTCCGAGCCTACGCGCTCGAGCCAGGCGGCGAGCCGGTCGCCACGGGAGCCGTCGGCGAGTTGCACCTCGGCGGGGCGTGCGTATCCCGGGGCTACCTGGGAAGGCCGGACCTGACGGCCGAGCGATTCATTCCCGATCCGTTCGGGCCGGAGCGCGGAGCGCGCCTCTACCGGACCGGAGATCTGGTACGGCGTACCACCGATGGCGGTCTGGAGTTCGTTGGTCGCGCCGACGACCAGATCAAGCTTCGGGGCTTCCGCATCGAGCTGGGAGAGGTCGAAGCCACTCTGGCCGGACACCCGCAGGTGCGCGCCGTGGCCGTGATGCTGCGCGAGGACGAACCGGACAAGAAGCGGATCGTCACCTATGTAGTGCCGGTCTCCGGCGCGCTTCGCGCGCAGGAGCTGAAGGAGTTTCTCCAGGAGCGGCTGCCGGATCCCATGGTGCCTTCGGCCTTCGTATTCTTGGACGCACTCCCCCTGACGCCCAACGGCAAGCTCGACCGGCGCGCTCTCCCCGCCCCCGACAGCAATCGATCCGACGCACGGGCCTCATACGCCCCTCCTACCACCGAGGTGGAGGTGCGGCTCGCGGAGATCTGGCAGGAGATCCTGGCGATCGAACGGGTAGGCATTTATGAAAACTTCTTCGCGCTGGGCGGAGATTCGATCCTCGCCATTCAAGTGATCGCCCGCGCCCGGAAGGCCAAGCTGGAATTCCAGCCGTGGCAGATCTTTCAGCACCAGACCATCGCGGATCTGGCCGCGGTAGTAGGCACGCGCCCGGCACTTACCGCCGAGCAGGGGCTGGTCTCGGGTGAAGTCCCGCTGGTGCCGATCCAGCGGTGGTTTTTCGACCGCGGGACGAGAGAGCCTCATCACTGGAACCAGGCGGCGCTGCTCGAGGCCCAAACGCGGCTCGATCCGGCCCTGGTGGAGACCGGCGTGGCGCTTCTGGTGGCTCACCATGATGCGCTGCGAACGCGATTCGAACCGACCCCTGCAGGCTGGCGGCAGGTGGTCTCGGCCGAGGTGGGCACAGCTCCTGTCTCGCAGGTGGACCTTGCGGACCTGCCTGAGCCCATCCGGACCGCCGAGATGGAGCGCGCGGCGGCAGCTCTCCAAGGGAGCCTCGACATCTCTCACGGACCTCTCCTGTGCGTCGTACACTTCCCCTTGGGCGCGGATGGCTCCGGCCGCCTGCTTTTAATCGTCCATCACCTGATCGTCGACGGTGTTTCCTGGCGCATCCTCCTGGAGGACCTGCAGAGCGTCTACCAGAGCCTGGCTGCCGGACAGCAGCCTTCGCTGTCACCCAAGACCACCTCGTTCCGGCACTGGGCGGAGCGGCTGGCCGCCCACGTGGCTGCCGGGAAGGTCGACGGCGAGTTGACCGATTGGAGCGCCCTTACCCGTGCGCGAATCTCCCTGCTACCCATAGACCATCCTGGCGGGCGTGACCGAGTCGGGTCGGCTCGAACGCTGTCCGTCGACCTGCCTGAAGCGGAGACGCGTCTGCTGCTCCAGGAGGTCCCTGCGGCCTACAATACCCAAATCAACGACGTTCTTCTGACCGCGTTGGCACGGGAGTTCTTGGCCTGGACTGGGGGCTCGTTGCTGGTGCAGATGGAAGGGCACGGGCGCGAGCCCCTCTTCGAGGATGTGGATCTGTCCCGCACGGTCGGCTGGTTCACGGCCCGATTCCCGGTCCTGCTGCAGCTTCCCCAGGGAGCCGAGGACCGTCCCGGCGAGTGCCTGAAGACGGTCAAGGAGCAACTCCGCCGTGTCCCGGGCCGGGGCCTGGGTTTCGGCCTGCTCCGCTATCTCGGCAATCCCGTCGTGCAAGGCCGACTGGCTGCGCTGCCGGTACCCCAGGTCGTCTTCAACTACCTAGGCCAGTTCGATCAGGTAATGCCGGAAGGCGCCTTGCTGCGGCCGGCGCGGGAATCGTGCGGCCCGACCCGCAGCTCGACCGACGAGCGCGACTGTCTCATCGAGATCACCTGTCTGGTCCTGAGAGGACGGCTACGGATGGGATGGACCTATGGCAGCGAGCTCTACGACGCCTCCACGATCGAGGCGCTAGCCGAAGGGTTCCTGGCGAGGCTGCGCGAGCTGATCTCCCACTGCCTCTCGCCGACGGCGGGGGGCTTCACACCCTCTGACTTCCCATTGGCATCATTGGACGAGGAGACGCTGACCCGGCTGTCCTCCCTCATCTCTCAGGCCGAGTAGCCTGGTCCTGGAGCGCAGGCCGAATGAAAAACGTCGAGGACGTCTACCCCCTGTCGCCGCTTCAGGAGAGCCTGCTTCTGAACGTGTTGTCGACCCCTGGCTCGCGTGTCGGTTTGGAACAGAAGTGCTACACGCTTTCCGGCGAGTTGCACGAGGAGGCCTTTGCCAGAACTTGGCAGACGGTGGTAGATCGCAATCCCATCCTCCGTACCGCCTTCTTCTCGGATGGGCTCGACCGTCCCCTGCAGGTCGTCCACCGGCAGGTGAGCCTGCCGCTGGAACAGCACGACTGGAGATCGTTGTCTGAGGAGGAGAGGGGCGTCCGGCTCGAGGATCTGCTCGTGAGAGACCAGGAACGGGGTTTCGACCCGGCCCGGGCCCCTCTGATGCGCATCATGCTCGTGCGGGCGACCTCGTCGAGTTGGTATTTCGTCTGGACGTACCACCACCTCCTGCTCGACGCCTGGTGCCGAACGCTGGTCCTGCGGGAAATGTTCGCCTTCTATGATGATTTCCGCCAAGGCACTGAGCCTGCTTGGCCGCGGAGCCGTCCCTACCGCGACTACATCGCTTGGCTCGGGCGACAGGACCTCACCTCATCTGAATCCTTCTGGCGAAAGTATCTGGAAGATGCCGAGCCACTGCCTCCCTTGCGAATCGGCGTGCCCGCTTTGGGGCGTGCCGGCCGGGAGCGGAGCTATGAATTCCGTCAGAGCGAAATACCCCCTCCCGCCATGGAGCGGCTCGAAGCCCTTGCCCGTGGTATTTGCGTGACCCTGGGGACCCTGATGCAGGGAGCCTGGGCCCTCCTGCTGGAGCGCTATAGCGGCAACCGTGACGTACTGTTCGGGGTGACCGTCTCGGGCCGCCCGGCCGAGTTGCCCGGTGTCGAGTCAATGCTCGGCATGTTCATCAACAACCTCCCGGTGCGGGTGCGGCTCCCGCGCGGGGCGACCGTCGCAGATTGGCTGTCGCAGATTCAGAGGAGCGGGGCCGAGATGCGCCGTTATGAGCACGTCTCGCCGGCCCATGTCCAGGAGTGGAGCGGGATTTCTCCGGGCAGGCGCCTGTTCGAGACGCTGCTTCTCTACCAGAACACGCCCACGCTTGGCGATATCACCGAGGAGATGTCCTCCCGGCGTCTGGCCGTCGGCTCTTACAGATTCCGTCTCGAAACCAGCTATCCGCTGACGCTCACGATCGCTGCCGCCAACTCTCTGCACCTCTGGCTCTACTACGAGGCGCAGCGGTTCGACGCCGTGACCGCGGCACACATCCTCGGTCACTTCGAGACCCTTTTGGAAGGCATGGCCGAGAACCCCCTGCGGCCGATCGACGATCTTCCTCTTCTGATGGAAGCCGAGCGCCAGCAACTCCTCGACAGGCAGGATGATTCCTCCTTCGATGGCCTTGGCCCCCTTTTGGAAGATCTCATAGAGACGTGGGTACGCTCGATGCCGCATACCCTGGCGATCCGCCGCGGAAGGAAGACCGTCTCGTATGCAGAGCTGTGGCGCAGCTCCGGGGAGCTGGCGCGGCGGCTCGCCCTGGCGGCTGGGCCTCAAGAACCGGGGTTCGCCTGCGCCGCAGCCTTCGACCCCTCGCCGGAAGGCGTGACCACCCTCCTGGCAGTCTTGCGCGCCGGAGGAGCGCTCGAAATCGCGGACCGGCATGGCTCTGAGGTCGAGCGTGCCCTGCGTTCCGACGCGCTCGACTCCCCAAATGGAACCTCTGGACCTGTCGAGGCATGGCACCGGGCAACGCTTGTCTCGTTGACGATAGAGGGTACTGCCGAGCGGATCGAGATCTCGCACAGCTCTCTGGTTGTATCCCTGGCTGCAGCAGCGGCACGCCTCGGTCTTGAACCGGGCGGCCAGGTGTCGCTCTCAGTTCCTTCGGCGGGTCACGCGGCCGCCCTGGCGTGCCTGCTCC
>DASUNJ010000804.1:0-6399 GCA_036277235.1 Thermoanaerobaculia bacterium
GGTTGAGCAGGCAGTGGGCGGTGGCGGTGGTCGCTCCGCAGTTGATGGCCACGGGGAAGGTCAGAAAGCCGACCCCGGTACCCTGCAAAGAGCCGTCGTGCGGCCCTATGACGTCCTGGGCGTTGCCGTCCAGGGCCCAGACGCCGATCAGACCTGCTTGCGCCGCGGCAATCGTGTTGTCCATGTTGTCCCGGATCTGCGCCTGGCTCCGGGCCACGTTCCAGAGGCGTACCTCATCGATGGCGCCCGTGGGCGTGCGCTCCCAGGAGACGTCGCTGCCGATGCGCATCTCGCTGCCGCTGACGGTAAGCGGGCCGGTCTCGAGGAACGTGGCCGCGAGCTCGCCGTTGATGTAGTGAAGGCGCTGGGTGCCGTTGAACACGACCGCGAGATGCGTCCAGCGGCCGGGCTCGATCTCGCCGCCGTTCCTCAGCGAGCCGCCGCCCTTCAGGTAGGACCGCAGCGTCGGCCTGCCGCCGACCGTGCAGAGACCGATCCACCAGGCCTGCAAGTAGTTCTTGCCCGCGATGCTCCGGCAATCCTCGCCCGCCGGATTGTTCGTGATCGCCACCCAGGCCTCGAAGGTGAAGTTACCCGTGGGGTTGAGCGCCGCGTTGGGGGGGACGCGCACGTATCCATGGCTGGTGGGGAACCCCGGCGACATCGCCAGCCAGGCCCCGAAAGGCTGCGCCGCCACGGGAGCTGCCAGGCCAATCAGCGCCAGGACCAGAACCGGCAAAAACCAACGGCTTCGCTCAGCGAACATCCTGCTCATGCTGAACCTCCTCCTAGGGTTGGAATCCGGGACACATCGCTACATCGCTACATCGCTACATCGAGACTCGCCAATGTTATGCACACAGCGCGCCCGGAGTCACCTCCTGAGGCGGGGAAAGGGGCGGAATTGTTACGGAGCTAGGGAGAGGGGGACGGGATCAACTACCACTTCTTGCCGTTCTTCTGCGCCTCGCCCGTCATCGGCACGAAGCGCACGGGGAGGACCGTTTCCTTGTGGAAGCTGCCATCGCGCTGGCGAGTGTAGACGGTGAGGTCCTGCCAGGAGCTGCCCACGGGGACGACCAGCTTGCCGCCCACGGCGAGCTGCTCGAGGAGAGGCTTCGGGACCTGCGGCGGGGCCGCGGTGACGATGATGGCGTCGAACGGCGCGGCCTCGGGCCAACCCTTGTAGCCGTCTCCGATCCGGGTGTGGATGTTGGCATAGCCCAGGCGATCCAGGGTGCGGCGCGCCTGCTCGCCCAGGGTCTTGACGATCTCGATCGTGTAGACGTCCGCGACCAGGCGCGACAGCACCGCCGCCTGGTAGCCCGAACCGGTGCCGATCTCCAGGACCTTGTCGCTCGGCTTCAGGTCCAGCAGCTCGGTCATGCGCCCTACGATGTAGGGCTGTGAGATCGTCTGGCCCTCGCCGATCGGCAGCGGACGGTCGTCGTAGGCCGAGCCGCGCATGTCCTCCGGCACGAAGCGGTGACGCGGCACCTGCTCCATGGCCGTGAGCACCCGGCGGTCGTCCACTCCGCGGGCGCGCACCTGCTCTTCCACCATGCGGCGGCGCTCGCGGGCGAGATCGTCCGGCGAGCCGGCCCCGGCGGTGCAGGCTGCCAGGAACAGGGCCAGGGTCAGGCGGGCCAGCCGCAACCTATTCACCATCGCGCACCTTGCCCGCCATGGGCGCCACGCGGACCGGGATGACCGTCCGCTTCTCCAGGCCGTCCGCCGTCTTGGTGATCACCAGCAAGTCCTGGAAGAACCCGCCCACCGGCACCACCATCTTGCCACCGACGCGGAGCTGGTCGATGAGCGGCTTGGGCACGCGCGGCGGCGCCACGGAGAGAAGGATGGCGTCGAACGGGGCCTCTTCGATCCAGCCCTGGTAGCCGTCTCCGTGGCGCACGAACACGTTGGGATAGCCGAGCCCCGACAGCCGCTTGCTCGCCTGGGCGGCCGCGTTCGAGTCGATCTCGATCGAGTAGACCTCGCGCGCGATGCGCGACAGGATGGCGGCGTGGTAACCCGTGCCCGTGCCCACCTCGAGGACCTTGTCGCCGCGGTCGAGGTCGAGCAGCGAGGTCATCAGCGCCACCACGTACGGCTGGTAGATGGCCCGGCCCGGACTGATCGCCAGGGCCGCGTCCTCGTAAGCCTTCGGCCGCACCGACTCGGGCACGAACAGGTGCCGGGGCACCTGCTCCATGGCCTTCAGCACCTCGCGCTCGCGAATGCCCCGCTGCCGGATCTGCTCGTCCACCATGGCGCGGCGCTGCAGCCCATAATCCTGGGCTGATACCGCTATCGGCGGAATGGCCAGCAGAGCGATCAGCAGGGTGCGAGTTAACAGCTTCACGGTCGCTTGCCTCTTTCGAACATCACCTTGCCGTCGACCAGGGTGTAGTCGACTTCCACCTTGGGGATCTCCGCCTCGGGCACGGTCATCACGTCGCGGGCGAACACCACCAGGTCGGCGCGCTTGCCGACTTCCAGGGAGCCGACCTCCTTTTCCAGGAAGAGCGACCAGGCCGCGTCGAGGGTGAAGCCACGCAGGGCCTCCTCCCGAGTCAGCCGCTCGCCCGGCAGCCAGCCGCCCGCGGGCTGGCCCGCGAGGTCCTGGCGCGTGACCGCGGCGTAGAGGCCGAGCCGCGGGTCCGCGGACTCGACCGGGAAGTCGCTCCCCAGGGCGAGCCGGCCGCCCGCGTCGAGGATCTTGCGCCAGGCGTACGCCCGTTCCAGCCGGCCTTCGCCCAGGCGCTCGTCCGCCCAGGGCATGTCCGACGTGGCATGGGTCGGCTGCATGGAGGCGATGATGCCGAGCTTCGCCATGCGCTGGAGGTCCTGCACCCGCGTCACCTGGGTGTGCTCCAGCCGGAAACGGGCGTCGGGCTTGCCGGCGATCGCCTTTTCCATGGCGTCGATCGCCACCAGGCTGCCGCGGTCGCCGATGGCGTGGATCCCGACCTGGAAGCCGGCCTGGGCGGCCCGCCGGGAGACGTCCTCCAGGTGGGCGCCGGTCGCGACCAGCAGGCCGAGGTTGTCCGCATCGTCGCTGTAGGGCTCCAGCAGGGCGGCCCCGCGGCTCCCCAGGGCGCCGTCCGCGTAGAGCTTGACGCCGCGGATCAGCAGCCGGGACCCGGGATCGACCTGGGGGCCCTGCTGGAACCAGGCCGAGAGCCACTGCTCGTCGTCGCCGAGAAAGAGAGCCGAGCGGATCGGCAGCTCGTTTACCTTCAGCAGGTTCGTGTAGGCCGCGACGTCCACTGGGCCGACGCCCATGTCCGTGACCGTGGTCAGCCCCAGCTCCAGGCAGTGGCGGGCCGCGGTGCGCAGCCCGCGCTCGCGGTCCTGCACGGACGGAGCGGGCATCCGGCCTCCGACCACGTCCATGGCGTTGTCGACCATCACGCCCGTGGGCCTACCTTCGGCGTCCCTCAGGAAGCGTCCGCCGGAAGGGTCCTGGATCTCGGGACCGAGCTGCAGGATCTCCATGGCCGAGGCGTTGACCAGGGCGGCATGGCCGTCCACGCGGGTGAGCCAGACGGGATGGTCCGGCACCGCCGCGGAGAGCGCGTCGTGGGTGGGGAACTCCTTCTCGGGCCAGAGGTTCTGGTCCCAGCCCCGGCCGCGCACCCAGGTGCCCTTCGGCACCTTCGCGGCGGTCTCGCGCACCCGGCGGACGATCTCGCCGTAGGTGGGGGCAGCCGTCAAGTCCACCTGCTCCAGCGCCTGGCCGAGGCCGGCGAGGTGGGAGTGGGCGTCGATCAGCCCGGGGGTGACGGTGCGGCCGGCCAAGTCGATCACCTGCGTCTTCGGACCGCGGAAACGGGCGGCGCCCGCGTCCGGACCGAGGTAGACGATGCGGCCGCCGCGGACGGCAAGGCTGCCTTCGACGCGGCCCGCCGGCTGGACCGGGTAGAACACCCCCTGTTGCAGGATGAGGTCGGCACTGTCCTCTGCAAGGGAGGGTCGGACGGTCGCCAAGACCGCCAGACCGAGCAGAAGAATCGGTACTAGCCCTCGAATCATCAATGTTTTCCCCATCTCAGGTCGCCTTGCCTCATGTCGGAAGTGCAAAGGCCAGGCCACGGAAAATGATAACGGCTCCCTGGTATGCTCCGCCGCAATGCCGCCCCTTACTCCGCCTCCGCCAATACTGCTCCCCCAGCTTGCCGAGATGCTTTCGCGCCTGGAACGCGCCCTGGCATCCTCGCCGGCCGATGCGACCGAGCTGATCTGGATGGAAGCCCGGCGGGGGCAGGAGAGCAACGGCAAGCGCCGGCGCGACTCGTACGAGCTGCAAGAGAGAATGGTGCTGGCGCGGGTGCGCGAGTCGGGCCGCTGTGGGACTCACCGCACCAGCGGTTGCGACGTCTCCGACCTGGAGGGCGCCATCCGCCAGGCCATGGCCCAGGCGAGGCTCTCCCCGCCCTCGCCTCCGCCGCTGCTGCCCGACGGGGCGCACGGCGCGCTCGCCCCCCTGTCCGGCCTGTATGACCCGGAGCTGGCGCGGATGACGCCCGGCCGGGCTCGCGAGCTGGTGCAGCGGCTGTCGGAGCGGGGCCTTCCGGACGGGAGTACAACCGTGCGGCTCGGCTGGGCCGAGGGCAGGGTGGCGGTCGCCGGCAGCCGCGGTCTCCGGCGCTCGGCCGAGGTGACCTCGGCCTGGGCCTCGGTGATCGCCGGACGGGGACCCGGAGCGGGGATCGCCTCCGCGGCCTCCCGCTCGCTGGCGGGGCTCGCTCCCTCCGAGGTGCTGGCCCGGGCCCGCGAGCGCCAGGCGCAGGAGGGCGATGTCTCGGGCGAGGGGATGGGCGGACCCGTGCCGGTGGTGCTCTCCCAGGAGGCCGCCGCGGCTCTCCTGGAGATGCTCAACCGCCGTGCCTTCACCTCCACGTCCTTCCATCACGGCTCCCCGTTCCTGCGCGACGCGCTCGGCACGCCGGTCTTCCATGCTGCGATCAGCCTTCGGGACGATGCGACGGATCCGCGCGGCATTCCGTTCCCCTTCGACCTCCTGGGCTCGGCCAAGCGCCCGCTCGACCTGATCGAGCGCGGGGTGTTCCTGGCTCCGGCCCTGGACGAGCGGCTGGCGATCGAGCTCGGCCGCCGGCCCACGCCGCACCTGGTGGCGCCCGACGAAGCCGCGCCCAGCCACCTGTTCCTGCTGCCGGGCGACCGTCCGGACGCCGAGCTGCTGCGCAACGCCGAAGGCGGAGTCTGGATCGGCGCGCTCGAAGCGGTCCAGGGCCACGACCCGGGCAGCCTCCGCTTCCGCGCGATCGCCCAGGGAGTCCGCCGGATCGAGGGAGGAGCGCTGGGCGCTGCGCTGCCCGACCTGCTCTGGGAAGACGACCTCCGGGCCCTCCTCGCCGGAGGGCTCGAGGTCGGAAGCGCGCCGGTGACCCTCCCCCTGGGAGACGGGCTCTTCGGCGGCATCACCGCGCCGATCGTGTTTCTGGAGCAGGTTCAAGGCCTTCGCCTTCCAATGTAGGGGCGGGGCTTGTCCCCGCCCGGGAGGGGGTAAACCCCTCCCCTACATTCAGACCGGCTACCAGATCGCGACCTCGGACCTTCCGTTCGAATCCGCCGCGCCCCGGTACATCCCTTCCGAGTTGAACACCAGGGCGATGGAGCCGTCCCGGGCCACGCCGATCACGCCGCCGTCGTCCTTCTGGAGCTTGCGGTGGATGACCTCGTCGGCGGCCTGTTGCAGGGTGAGCCCCTTGTACTCCATCAGCGCTGAAATGTCGTGCGCCACGGTGTGCTTGATGAACTGCTCGCCCCAGCCGGTGGCCGAGATGGCGGCCGTCTTGTTGTTGGCATAGGTGCCGGCGCCGATCACGGGCACGTCGCCCAGGCGGCCGAAGCGCTTGTTCGTCATGCCGCCGGTCGAGGTGGCCGCGGCCAGGTTGCCATGGACATCCAGCGCCACGGCGCCGACCGTGTCCTTGTCCTTCTCCGCCTCCTCCTTGAGCTTCTTCTGCCAGTCGTCCCAGCGCTTCTGGGTGAAGAAGTACTTCTGGTCCACCCGCTCCACCTTCATCTCGTCGGCGAACCTCTCGGCCCCCTGCCCCACCATGAACACGTGGGGGGACTTCTCCATCACCATCCGGGCGAGGGAAATCGGGTTCTTCACCGTCTTCAGGCTCGCCACCGAGCCGCAAGAGAGATCGCGGCCGTCCATGATGGCGGCGTCGAGCTCGTGGGTCCCCTCGTTGGTGAAGACCGCGCCCTTGCCCGCGTTGAACAGCGGATCGTCCTCCAGGAAGCGGACCACCTTCTCCACCGCGTCCAGGCTGGTGCCGCCGCCCGCCAGCACCTTGCGGCCGACCTCCAGGGCTGCGCGCAACGACTTCAGATACTCCTCCTTCTGGCTCTCCGGGATGTCCT